>DASTWH010000334.1:0-5831 GCA_035758735.1 Gaiellaceae bacterium | reverse complement strand
GACCGCCTCGTCGTCACGGTGGGGTGGTGCTCGCTCGCGCGCTCACCCACGCCCTCGTCGGCCTCGAGCCGCGCAAGGTCGAGGTCGAAGCGCACCTGCAGCCCGGCATCCCTGGCTTCGCGATCGTGGGACTTGCCGACCGCGCGTGCCAGGAGGCGAAGCACAGGGTCCGCAGCGGCGTCGTGTCCGCCGCGCTCGAGTGGCCGCTCAATCGGCGCATCACCGTCAATCTCGCGCCTGCGGCGCTCCGGAAGGAGGGCTCCGGGTTCGACCTGCCGATCTCGCTCGCCGTCCTCGGTGCGACGCGACAGCTTCCTCCCGAGCGCCTCGCCGAGCACGCCGCCGTCGGCGAGCTCGCGCTCGACGGCCGCATTCGTCCCGTCGCAGGAACGCTGGCCGTCGCCGAGGGAGCTCGCCGCGCCGGGCTGAGGCGCGTCGTCTGCGCGGTCGAGTCGGCGCCGGAGGCCGCTCTGGCCGGTGTCGAGCCCGTTCCCGTCCGTCACCTGGCGGAGGTCGTCGCGTACTTCCGCGGCGAGATCGACGCACCGTCGTACGAGCCGCTCCCTGAGGGCTCGTCGGAACCGGCGGCGCCGGACCTGGCGGACGTTCGCGGGCAGGAAAGAGCACGACGGGCGCTCGAGATCGCGGCGGCCGGCTCGCACAACGTGCTGCTGATGGGGCCCCCCGGCACCGGCAAGACCATGCTGGCCCGGCGGCTCCCCGGGATCCTTCCGCCTCTCGCTCGCACCGAAGCGCTCGAAGTGACGCGGATCCACTCGGTTGCCGGGATCCTCCCTGCAGGCCGCGCACTGGTGTCCGTCTCGCCGTTCCGCGCGCCGCACCACGGCTCCTCGGCACCCGCCATCGTCGGCGGAGGCTCGAGCCCTCGTCCCGGCGAGGTGTCCCTCGCGCATCACGGCGTGCTCCTGCTCGACGAGTTGCCGGAGTTCCCGCGCTCCGTCCTCGAGTCGCTCCGACAGCCCCTCGAGGACGGCATCGTCGCCGTCGCGCGCGTCGGCGGACACGCCGTGTTCCCGGCTCGATTCCAGCTCGTCGGGACGATGAACATGTGCGCGTGCGGCGCGCGGGGCGATCCTGCTGTCGAATGCGGCTGCTCGCCGCAGCGGCTCGCTGCGTATCGCGAGAAGCTCTCACGAGCTCTTCTCGACCGGTTCGATCTGGCGGTCGCGATGCCACGACCGCGGGCGGCCGAGCTCGCCGCGCCGCCCGCGGAGTCGTCCGACGCGGTCCGCGCTCGGGTGGTCGCCGCCCGCGAGGCGCTCGGCCAGCGGACTCCCAGACGAACGGAAACCGCATCCGAGCTGCTCTCCAGTGCGGTCGATCGCCTGCCGCTGTCGGGGCGAGGTCGTGCGCGCGTGGCGCGGGTTGCACGCACGATCGCCGCGCTCGCGGGTTCCGCAGCCGTCGAACCGGCACACGTCGCCGAAGCGCTTTCGTATCGGATGCCGGGCGAGTTGCCGACCGCGTGAGCGAGATCCGGCGCATCGGGCGTCGGGATCCGGCGTTCTCGTCGTGGCTGAGCGCGATCCACGACCCACCCGCCCAGCTGTTCCTCCGCGGTTCGGCGGATGCGGGTCTCCTCTCTCGACCCGCGATCGCAATCGTCGGCGCACGCGCCTGCTCGTCGTACGGGCGGACCGTCGCGCGTTCGCTCGCTCGTGATGTGGCCGCCGCAGGTCTCGTCGTCGTGAGCGGGATGGCACGAGGCATCGACGGCGAAGCGCATCGCGGGGCGCTCGAAGCCGGTGGTCGCACGATCGCAGTACTCGGCTGCGGAATCGACCGTGACTACCCGGCAGCGCACTCCGAGCTCGCGCGACGCATCGCGGAGAGCGGCGGCTTCGTCGTCTCGGAGTACGAGCCCGGCGTCGAGCCTGCCCCGTGGCGCTTCCCCGCGAGGAACCGGATCATCGCGGGCCTCTGCCGCGCCACGCTCGTCGTCGAGGCGCGCGAACGGAGCGGCGCACTCATCACGGCGGACTTCGCGCTCGAGGAAGGCCGCGACGTTCTCGCCGTTCCGGGCGAGATCACGAGCTCGCTGTCGGCCGGGACGAACGGGCTCATCAAGCTCGGCGCGACACCTATCGGCTCGGCGGCCGACGTCCTCGAGCTGTACGACCTCGTGACCGCCGAGCGCGCATCCGCACCGCTCGGCCTGGCCGCTCAGGCCCTGCTCGCGCGCCTCAGCAGCGGCGCATGTACGGGCGACGAGCTGGGCAGGGCGGCCGCCCTCGATCCCGCCGAGAGCGCGGCCGCCTTGATCGAGCTCGAGCTCGCAGGCAGGGTGACGCTCGAGGACGGAGTGTATCGCGCCGCTCTCTCGTGATCGTTGACTCCGCAGGCTTTCCGGAGTAGATTGCGGCCCGCTCGGACGCCGGTGGGGCGTCCTACACGAGAGGGGGATGGGGAAATGAAGCGACTACTCGTCGTCGCCGCGGTTGCGATTCTCGCGACCGCTGTTGGTGCCGGCGTCGGTGCCAGAAGCGCAGCTGCGGGGGAAGTGACCGGCAACTGCAACCATGCGAAGAGCGAGAAGGCTGCCGACAACTGCAAGACCGATCAGAACGCAAACGCCAACTCGATCTGCTCGTTCTCGGGGCAGAACGACAATCCGGAGAGCACGGATCCGGAGAATCCTGGCGGTAAGACGCAGTCCTACGGGCAGGCCGTCCGCGCGGGCGGTGCTGATCCGAGAACGGAGAATCCGAGCAATCCGCCAGACCCGGATGCGACTCCGCACCCAGGCGCTGCCTGCAACGGCGAACACGGTTTCCTCTCCGGGTCCTAAGGGAGCGGGAACCAACACTGGTCGGCCCCGGCAACTGCGTCGGGGCCGACCAGCCGGTCGGCCGGCGGACTAGGATCGCCGCTCATGTCCACCGTCTCGTACTGGCTCGAGGAGCCCACGACACCGCTGCTTTCCGCCCGGATCGACGGCACGGCCGACGTCGCAATCGTCGGTGGCGGGATCACGGGTTGCTCGTGCGCGCTCGCGCTTGCCGAAGCCGGGCTGCGCGTCCGGCTGTTCGAGGCGCGTGAGATCGCAGGCGGTGCGAGCGGTCGGAACGGCGGGTTCGCCCTCCGTGGAGGCGCGGCCGCGTACCCGGTTCTGGTCGATTCGATCGGCGCCGACGCGACCGCGGGGCTCTGGCGCTGGACCGAGACAGAGCTCGAGCAGCTCGTCGGTCTCGCGGGCGACGCGTTCCGGCCGACGGGCAGCCTGCGGCTCGCGGTCGACGACGAGGAGTGCGACGAGCTGCGGGAGGAGTACGAGGCGCTTCGCGACGCAGGGTTCGCAGCGGAGTGGCGAGAGCCGCTCGGCGAGCCCCTCGAACGGTATCCGGCCGCGCTCTTCCATCCCCCGGACGGCGTCCTGCAGCCGGCGCGGCTCGTGCGCCGAATCGCCGAGCGGGCGGCGAGTACCGGCGTCGAGATTCACGAGCACACGCGGGTGTCGTCGGTCGACGAGACCGGTGCGGACACTGTCGTCATCGCGACCGACGGCTACCCGAGCGGGCTGCTCGGCGACATCGAGGGTCTCATCGTTCCGACCCGCGGTCAGGTGATCGCGACCGAGCCGATCGAGGAGATGCTCTTCGAGATCCCCCACTACGGGCGTCACGGCTTCGACTACTGGCACCAACGGCTCGACGGGCGAATCGTCGCAGGCGGATTCCGCGACGTCTCGCTCGACACGGAGTTCACCGACGAGGAGATCACGACTCCGGTCGTTCAGGCTGCGCTCGAACGGTTCGTCGAGGAGCACGTTGGACGGCCGGTGCGCGTCGACTATCGCTGGGCGGGGATCTTCGGGATGGTCTTCGACTTTCTTCCGGTCATCGGTCGCGTCCCCGGCGACGACCGGCTCTGGATGGCGGGCGGCTACTCAGGCCACGGCAACGTACTCGGGTTCGCCAGCGGACGTCTGGTGGCGCGGGCGATCCTCGGCGAGAGCGACCCCAAGCTCGAGCTGTTCGAGCCCTCGCGGCTCCTGGTTCATTAGAGCTCGATCTGCTGCAGATCGAGCTCTACGGCCTTGGCGTAGGCCGCCTTCGCGATCGCGAGATCCTGGATTGCAAGACCGGTCGAGTCGAAGAGGGTGACGTCCCCGGCGCTCCGGCGTCCGTCGGCCTCGCCTGTCAGTACTGCGCCGAGCTCGGTGACCGCGTCGCGCGTCACGACGCCCGCCGCGACGCCGGCGGCGAGCTCGCCGCCGTGGCTGGCCTGCTCCCAGTCGTCGCAGAAGAGGTGCGCTCGTGAGAGCTCGGCGATGGCCACCTCGGCCTTCCCCGGGCCGTCCGCGCCCATGAGCGAGACGTGCTGGCCGGCCTCGAGCGACTGCTCGGGATAGAGCACCTCCGCTCCGGGAGTCACGGTGACGACGACCTCGCAGGCGAGCGCCTCGCCGGCGCTCTGCGCCTCGCGTGCGCCAATCCGCTCGGCGACGAACCGGCGCCGGTTCTCGTCGACGTCCCAGACCAGCGGTGTGACGCCGTGCGCGACGAGCATGCGTGCTGTCTCCGCGCCGTTGATCCCGGCACCGATGACGGCGTAGGACGAGGCCTCGGAGCGGCAGAGCGTGTCCGCGGCGAGAACGCCGGCGGCGGCTGTCCGAAGCGCCGTGACCGCTGCGGCGTCGAGGACCGCAAGCAGGCGTCCCTCCTCCGAGTCGGAGAGAAGGACGAGGCCCGTCACCGTCGGCAGGCCGCGCGCAGGATTCCCCGGGAACGACGTGACCCACTTGAGGACGGCATGGCCGTCGCCGATCGCCGGCATGGCGCGAAAGTCCCCGGCCGGATAATTCGTGACGTAGACCTTCGACGGCATCGACCACGTCCCGCGAGCGTCCGCCTCGAAGGCGCCTCGAACCGCGTTGTACGCCTCGTGGGGCGAGACCGCTTGCTCGACGTCGGAGGCGCGGAAGACCGGGATCACGAGGACTTGACCGCGGAGATCAGCTTGAGCACCGACTCCTTCGCGTCGCCGAACAGCATCGTGGTCTTCGGGTCGAGGTAGAGGTCGTTGTCGATGCCGGCGAAGCCGGGGTTCATCGACCGCTTCATGACGATGATGCTGGCGGACTTGTCGACGTCGAGGATCGGCATCCCGTAGATCGGGCTCCCCGGGTCGCTGCGCGCCGCAGGGTTCGTCACGTCGTTCGCCCCGATGACCAGTGCGACGTCCGTCTGCGGGAACTCGGGGTTGATCTCGTCCATCTCGAAGAGCTGCGTGTAAGGGACGTTCGCCTCCGCGAGGAGCACGTTCATGTGCCCCGGCATCCGGCCGGCGACGGGGTGGATCGCGTACTTCACGTCGACGCCCTTCTCCTCCAGGAGGTCGGCGAGCTGGCGCACGTCGTGCTGCGCTTGTGCGACCGCCATCCCGTAGCCCGGGACGACAATGACTTTGCGCGCGAACGAAAGCTGCACCGCGACGTCGTCCGCGGTCGTGGCACGTACGGTCCGGCCGTCGTCGGCGCGCTCCTGCCCGGCACCTGCCTGCACCTGTCCGAATGCGCCGAAGAGGACGTTGGCGATCGAGCGGTTCATCGCCTTCGCCATCAGCAGAGTGAGCAGCGTTCCCGAGGCACCGACGAGCATTCCCGCGACGATCAGAACGGTCGAGTCGAGCACGAACCCCGTGGCCGAGGCAGCGAGCCCTGTGAAGGCGTTCAGGAGGGAGATCACGACGGGCATGTCCGCGCCGCCGATCGGCAGCACGAACATCACGCCGAACGCCAGGGCGAGGACGATCAATGCGACGATCGCCCACTGCTCCTCGAGACCGGCCACGATCGCGACCCCCAGCGC
>DASTWH010000329.1:0-2258 GCA_035758735.1 Gaiellaceae bacterium | reverse complement strand
CGATCTCCACGTCGTGCAATCGGCCCAGCACGCCGGAGGCGATCACCTCGAGGAGCCGCTGCGTGAAACCGTGCAGCCGGTAGTGAAATCTGACAGCCCGGCGGTCGTTCGCGGTCGCCGCGTCGGCGATCTGGCGTGCTCCTGCTTCGTTGGCGGAAAGCGGGCGATTGCGCGCTGACGGCTTCGAGGCTCTTGCGACGGCGGGGTTTCGGGGCGCGGAGGTGGGTGGTAGGCCAGGCGCGTTCACGAAGATCAGGAGGACGCAATGAGAAGAGTTGCGCTGTTGGTTCTGCTCGCGATGCTGGCGCTGTCCGTTCTGGCATCTCAGGCCTTGGCTCAGGTCACTCCCCTTCGACCGGCGCCGACTCCCGAGGACACGGACAGTGTTCTCATCCTCCACGGTGCGTTCACGTATCCCGGCTACTGGTGGGATCACACCGATCTGACCGTCGCTGTCCAAGCGCATCCGAACGTCGATCCCGAGTCCTTGGCTGCGGTGCGTCAGGCGATCGTGGACTGGGACTTCGCGCTGCGACAGGAGTTCGGCGGCCTGATCACGCTCACCGACATGAGCGACGAGCTCACCGCGAAGCACAAAGCCGACATCGTCCTGCATTACAACCCGACGGCCGGCGGCACGGTGTTCGGCGGCTATGCGATCTGCGGACAGCACACCTGCCCGAACGTGATCGTCCGCTCCGACCTCCCGCCGAGCCTGGGGCTCGATCCCTACTCGCCGCAGTACCTCTACTACGTGACGATGCACGAGCTCGGTCACGCGCTCGGGCTCGGGCATGGCGAGCCGCTGTTGGAGTCGACCGACTTGATGGGCTACGGCTGGAACCGCACGAACATGATCGTGCCCGTCCTGTCGGAGTGCGATCTGGAAGGCATTGCACTCGTGTTCGCGTGGGCGCTCGAAGGCGTGGATCCCTATCCGCCGACGGATGCTCGCGTGTTGTGCCACGACTGAGGCGCGGATGAGAGCGGGGGGACGGCCGGCCATGGAGTCGGTCGTCCCCGGCTGCGAGATGGAATGGGAGCGGGGGTTGAGGCAGAAGTAGCGGAGCGCTCGCTCGTAGGCGGGAAGGCTCTCGCCGTTCCGCTGAGGGTCGAGTCGAACACGACGACGGCGAACTCGCCGTTCTCGAACGGCAGTGATCGGGCGTCCGCGGTCTCGAAGGTGACGTTCTCGATTTCGGTCGCGAGCTCGCGGGCCTGATCGAGTAACGATGGAGCGGTGTCGATGCCGACGACCGAACCGACGTTGGGCAGAGTGGCGAGCCTTCGTGTGACGACGCCTGTTCCGCAGCCGACCTCGAGGACGCGTCCGCCGGCGGGGTAGGCGATGTCGGAGAGAAATGCGCTTCGCAAGGCCTGTTGCTGCTGGTCGGCGCCGCGGGTCTCCAGCACTTCGCCGAGGCGCTGCTGGGTGGCCTCGTCGAGCTCCGAGACGTTCGACCAGACGTCCGGCACGGCCGAAAGCATGACAGCTGCCGTGGCACACCGAGAGCCGTCTCCGCGGGCCCTCGCCCGCGGAGACGGCGTTTGTCGCGTTACGGTGTCGCGCGCCCGGGGCCGAGCAGCGGGCAGTGGAAGAAGTGATCGCCGGCGTCCTGGATGCCGTTGCCGTTCGAGTCCTCCCACCAGCGGCCCCCGAGGTAGCCGGGGTCGCCAGGGCCGAACTCGGTTTCGCCGTTCTCGAGGAGCTGGAAGTTGCCGTGCATCGGGAGGGGGTCGTTGGTGACGAAGGTGTCGTAGTAGAGGCCCTGGCTCGTGACGTAGACGACGCCGCTCGCGGCCGGCCTGCCTCCGGGGGTCGCGCTCGCGGCGTTGACCACGATCAACGCGCAGGCGACGGCAACAATCGCGATGGGCTTGAGGGGCACGATTCCTCCTTTGGTCGATGTGCTCCTCTGATCCCTCACCCCTGGATTACGAGAAACGGGTCATCGCTGAACAAACTCTTACGTGTCGTGTGGAGGAACCTCGCGACCGCGTGGCATCCCCCAAATCAGCCGCGAATGTCACGAGATGGCGCGAGGGTTCGTGGGCACCAACCCGGCGACCCGGCCCCACGCTGATCGGAGTCGCGAGGGTGGGGCTCTGTGGTTCCCTGGCTAGAGCCGGGTGAGGTCGACGGCGACGAGTCGCAGTTCGCTGGTGTGGTGGCCGATCTCGTCTTCGAGCCAGCACTCGTGGGGGCCGGGGAGCATTTCGGTGAGCTCCATCCGTGTGCCGGGTGCGCGGTCCGCCGT
>DASTWH010000306.1:0-6374 GCA_035758735.1 Gaiellaceae bacterium | reverse complement strand
GTGTTCGTGATCGAGGAGTCCTTCGCGGGCTCGCTCGAGGCGCAGGGCTTCGAGGAGCGGCTCATGCGCCTCGGCCCGCCACCCGAGGTCGAGGAGGAGCCCGGCCAGTTCTGGAAGGACTTCATCCGGGACACCGCGCCTATCTTCCGGAAGCCGACGATCGAGCAGCTCTCGGAGTTCATCGAGCCGACGTGGCGCGCGTTGTGCGACGGAAGCCGCTACGTCGACGATCGTCTGCGCGAGATCTTCGACGAGGTCGAGCCGGACGTGATCGTCGAGGACAACGTCGTCTGCTTCCCCGCGATCCACCACTCGGGGCGCCAGTGGGTGCGAATCGTGTCGTGCAATCCACTCGAGGTGACGGACGACGAGATCCCGCCCGTGTTCTCCGGCTACCCGGCCGGCGACCGCACGGGCTGGGACGAGTTTCGTGCCGAGTACGCACGCTCGATCGCGGACCTGCACGGCGAGTTCTCCGCGTTCTGCGAGGAGCGCGGCGCCCCGCGACTCCGGGAGTCGGAGTTCATCCACGAGTCGGACTCGCTGAACCTCTACCTGTACCCGGACGAGATCGACTATTCGCGTGGCACTCCGCTTGCGCCGGCCTGGCACCGCCTCGAGACGTGCGTGCGTCGAGAGGAGACCGTCCTCGGGGTCCCGGCCGAGATCATGGAGGGCGAGGGAGCCCTCGTGTACCTCTCGCTCGGGAGCCTGGGCTCGGCCGACGTCGATCTCATGCGCCGGCTCGTCGACGTCCTCTCCCGCGCGCCACACCGGTTCGTCGTCTCCAAGGGACCACAGGCATCCGAGTTCGAGCTTGCCGACAACATGTGGGGCGACGAGTTCCTCCCGCAACCCGCGCTGCTCCCGCTCGCCGACGTCGTGCTCACGCACGGCGGCAACAACACGACGACCGAGTGCTTCCACTTCGGCAAGCCGATGGTCGCACTGCCGCTCTTCTGGGATCAGTACGACAATGCCCAGCGCGTCGCCGAGACGGGCTTCGGGATCCGGCTGCACACGTACGAGTTCGAGGAGGGCGAGCTCCTCGGTGCGATCGACCAACTCGCGGACGACGACGTGCTGCACGAGCGCATGGCGGCGATCGCGGCACGTGTCCAATCCGCGCCCGGGACCGTCCGGGCAGCGGATCTCATCGAGCGCCTCGTCTGATCCCGTGGACGTCTACCGCACGCCCGACGAGCGCTTCGCCGGGCTCCCCGGGTATGGCTTCGAGCCCGGTTACGTGGAGCAGGACGGACTCCGGATGCACTACGTGGAGGAGGGGTTAGGCGCGCCCGTGCTGCTTCTGCACGGCGAGCCGACCTGGGCCTTCCTCTACCGGAAGATGATTCCGTCGATCTCGCGGGTCGCGCGGGTCGTGGCGCCGGACTACCTCGGATTCGGCCGCTCCGACAA
Organism: Gaiellaceae bacterium; assembly: GCA_035758735.1. Classification (GTDB taxonomy): domain Bacteria; phylum Actinomycetota; class Thermoleophilia; order Gaiellales; family Gaiellaceae; genus GMQP-bins7. The sequence continues at coordinate 4,955 of DASTWH010000306.1, read as the reverse complement.
GCCGACGCGCATCGAGGACTACTCGTACGACTTCCACTACGGATCGATCGAGCGGCTCGCTGACGCGCTCGATCTACGGGACGCGACCGTCGTCGTGCAGGACTGGGGCGGCCCAGTGGGGCTCCGCCTCGCGGTCGAGCATCCCGAGCGCATCGCCCGCCTCGTGATCCTCAACACCGGGATCGGCGCCGGGCGAGCGCCCTCACCCGAGTGGCTCCGGTTCCGCGAGTTCATGCGTCGGGTCGGAAGCGACCTCGTGCCGGGGCAGCTGGTGCGCCTCTCGTGCCTCACCGACCCGGGCGACGACGTGATCGAGGCGTACAACGCGCCCTTCCCGACTCCCGAGTCGAAGGCCGGAGTGCTCGCCTTCCCGGAGCTCGTCCCGACGGAGATCGACCATCCGAGCGCGGCGAAGATGCTCGAGGTTCGCGCAGCCCTCGAGAGCTGGGAGCGCCCGGCACTCGTCCTCTTCTCGGACTCCGATCCGATCTTCTCGACGGTCGCTGCGGAGCACATGGCCTCGCGCATCCCGGGTGCCGGGCCGGCCGAGATCGTCGTCGGCGCAAGCCACTTCCTGCAGGAGGAGAAGGGGGAGGAAGTCGCCGCCCGGATCGTTCGGTTTCTCGCCGAGTCCTAGCCCGGGACCACCCAGGTGTCGCCCGAGTGCAGCAACGTCTCGAGGTCTCCCTCGCCGCGCTGCTCGCGCGCAGTCTCGACCTGCTCGCTCATCAGGTCGTCGTAGACCGGCTGCTCGAGCGCGCGGAAGACGCCGAACGGCACCGCGCTGTCCGTCTCCCAGGTCAGGCGCGAGAGAGCGAATGCGAGGCTCGGCTCGCGATGGTGCGCGTCGTGCACGAGCAGCGAGCCCTCCCCTGCCTCGTCGACATCGACGACGTGCAGCGAGCCGTCGGGGTACTGGACGACGCCCTTCTCGCCTTCCGCCCCGAAGCGGATCCGCTCGCCGTGCTCGAGGTAGATCCGGTTGGCCTTCTCGTCGCGCACGTAGTCGAACGCGCCGTCGTTGTAGATGTTGCAGTTCTGGAGGATCTCGACGAACGCCGACCCACGATGGCGGGCCGCGGCGCCGAGCACGTCCGTGAGGCCCTTCTTGTCGGTGTCGATCGCGCGCGCGACGAACGACGCCTCAGCGCCGATCGCGATCGAAAGCGGGTTGAACGGAGCGTCGAGCGAGCCGAGCGGCGTCGACTTCGTGACCTTCCCGAGTTCCGACGTCGGCGAGTACTGCCCCTTCGTAAGGCCGTAGATGCGGTTGTTGAAGAGCAGGATCTTGAGGTTCACGTTGCGACGGAGCGCGTGGATGAGGTGGTTGCCCCCGATCGAGAGCGCGTCGCCGTCGCCGGTCACGACCCACACCGAGAGGTCCGGCCGCGTCACGGCGAGCCCTGTTGCAATCGCGGGCGCGCGGCCGTGGATCGAGTGCATCCCGTACGTCTGCATGTAGTAGGGGAAGCGCGCGGCGCAGCCGATCCCCGAGACGAACACGATCCGCTCGCGTGAGAGGCCGAGCTCGGGCATGAAGCCCTGGATGACGTTGAGGATCGCGTAGTCGCCGCAGCCCGGGCACCAGCGGACCTCCTGATCCGACTTGAAGTCCTTCGCGCTCAGCTGTACGAGGTTGCCGTTGCCCTCGGCCATCACGAATCCACCAGCGCGGTCATCGCGTCCGCGAGCTCGGCCGCCCGGAACGGTCGCCCTCGCACCTTGTTGTAGCCGGCGGCATCCACGAGGTACTCGGCGCGGATCAGCATGCGCAGCTGGCCGAGGTTCATCTCCGGGATGAGCACCTTGTCGTACGCGCGTACGACCTCGCCCGTGTTGCGGGGGAACGGATTCAGGTGCCGGAGGTGGGCAGTCGCCATCTTGCGCCCGCTGGCACGCACGCGCCGTGCCGCGGCGCCGATCGCGCCGTACGTCGATCCCCAGCCGAGGACGAGCGTGTCGGCCCCGTCCGGATCGTCCACCTCGAGCTCCGGGATGTCGGCGGCGATGCCGGCCACCTTCGCGGCGCGCAGCCTGACCATGCGGTCGTGGTTCTCCGGGTCGTAGGAGACGTTTCCGGTCTCGTCCTCCTTCTCGAGGCCGCCGATGCGGTGCTCGAGCCCTGGCGTGCCCGGTATCGCCCACGGGCGCGCGAGGGTCTCGGCGTCCCGTCGGTAGGGGAGGAAATGCTCGCCGTCGTTCGGCCCGCCCGCGAAGTTCGCGTCGATCGTCGGCAGGGTGCTCACGTCGGGGATGAGCCACGGCTCCGACCCGTTCGCGAGATATGCGTCCGAGAGGAGGAACACGGGCGTGCGGTACCTCACGGCGATCCGTGCGGCCTCGATCGCCGCGTCGAAGCACCCGGAGGGCGTCGACGCGGCCACGACCGGGACGGGTGACTCCGAGTTCCGTCCGAACATGACCATCAGCAGGTCGGCCTGCTCCGGCTTCGTCGGCATGCCCGTCGAGGGCCCCGCGCGCTGGATGTCGACGATCACGAGCGGGAGCTCGAGTGTGACGGCGAGCCCGACCGTCTCGGACTTGAGCACGATCCCCGGCCCCGCCGACGTCGTCACGCCGAGCGCGCCGCCGAATGCCGCACCGAGCGCCGCGCCCGAGGCGGCGATCTCGTCTTCCGCCTGGAACGTGCGTACGCCGAAGTGCTTGAGCCCGGCGAGCTGCTCGAGGACGTCGGACGCGGGCGTGATCGGATAGGCGCCGAGGAAGAGCGGGAGACCGCTCAGCTTGCTCGCCGCAACGAGGCCGTAGGTGAGCGCGGTGTTCCCGGACACCTGGCGGTACGTGCCGGGCGCTGCCTTCGCGGGCGCGATCTCGTACGAGCTCGCGAAGTCCTCCGACGTCTCGCCGTAGTTCCAGCCTGCCTTGAACGCCTTCGTGTTGGCCTCGACGATCTCCGGCCGTTTTCCGAACTTCGTCTCGATGAACGCGAGCGTGCCCTCGGTCGGGCGGTGGTAGAGCCACGACATGAGGCCGAGCGCGAAGAAGTTCTTCGAGCGCTCCGCCTCGCGCGAGGTCACGCCCTCGATCCCCTTGAGCGCCTCGACGGTCATGGACGAGAGCGCGACGGCATGGAGGTGGAAGTCCGCGAGCGACCCGTCCTCGAGGGGGTTCGACTCGTAGCCGGCCTTCTGGAGGTTTCGGTCGTTGAAGGCGTCCGTGTTCACGATGACCGTGCCGCCCTTGGCGAGGTCGCCGAGGTTCACCCTCAGCGCAGCCGGGTTCATGGCGACGAGCACGCTCGGCTGGTCGCCCGGTGTGAGGATGTCGTGGTCGGCGAAGTGAACCTGGAAGCCGGAGACACCCGGCAGGGATCCCGCGGGCGCGCGGATCTCCGCCGGGAAGTCGGGCAGCGTCGCGAGGTCGTTGCCGAAGACGGCGGTCTCGCTCGTGAAGCGATCGCCGGTGAGCTGCATCCCGTCGCCGGAGTCGCCGGCGAACCGGATCACGACCCGTTCGAGATGCTCGACGGGCTTGGACGCGTTCACATTCGAGGTATAGCGAACGCGGCGGCTCGGCTGCGCAGCCTCAACTCAAGCGATAGACGATCCGGCCGCGGGTCAGGTCATACGACGAGAGCTCGATGCGAACGCGGTCGCCCGGGAAGACCCTGATGCGGTAGCGCTTCATCTTGCCCCCCATGTATCCCAGCGCCTCGTGGCCGTTGTCGAGCCGGACGCGAAACATCCGGCTTCGCAGAGCCTCGATGACCTCACCCTCGACCTCGAGCTTCTCTTCCTTTGCCTTCATGGCCGCTCCTGTCTCGGGGAGTGAAAGGCCGTGGCCGCCGAAGCGGCCACGGCACGGAATTGGCGGCTACCCGACTGCGACGACGTTCCGCGCCTCGGGGCCCTTCTGGCCCTCGCCAGGCTCGAACTCGACGCGCGCACCCTCGGTGAGGCTCTTGAAGCCGTCACCGGCGATGTTGGAGAAGTGCACGAAGAGATCCTTCGTGCCCTCGTCCGGGGTGATGAAGCCGTACCCCTTGCTGTCGTTGAACCACTTCACGACACCGGTTGCCATATGAACACCTCCTTACACGAACTCACGAACGGGTAAGGAAAGCGCACGCGCGAACCGGACTCGCTCTAGTTTTGACGCGGAGACGGTAGCAGGCCGCTACCCGGCTTCGGCGAGAAGCGCCTGAACGTCGAGAGGCCGCGTGAACATCCCGAGCGTCCCGTCGTCGTTCGTCGGCCACTCCTCCTTCGGCCGGTCGTGGTACAGCTCGAGCCCGTTTCCATCCGGGTCACTCAGGTAGAGCGCCTCGCTGACGCCGTGGTCCGATGCGCCCTCGAGCGGAATGCCTGCTTCGACGAGACGCCGCAGCGCATCCGCAAGGGACTTGCGATCCGGGTACCGGATCGCCGCGTGGAAGAGGCCCGTGTGACCGGGCGGGGGCGGTGACGCGCCCCGCGACTCCCAGGTGTTGAGCCCTATGTGGTGGTGGTAGCCACCGGCGGAGATGAAGACGGCCTGGTCGCCGTAGCGCGCTTGCTCCTCGAAGCCGAGGACGCCGACGTAGAAGTCGAGCGCGCGCTGGATGTCCGCCACCTTCAGATGGACATGGCCGATGTCGACGCGAGGATCGATCGCGGCTCCCACGGTGTCAGACTAGTCGCGGGAACGTCCGTTGCCGCATCGGTGTATGACACACGTCATACGAGGAAAGGGAACCGAGATGCGCAGATACCTCGTTGCAGCCGCGATCGTCGCCCTCGCGGTCCCGGCGCTGGCCGGGGCGAAGGGACCGGTGGGAGCGTCGATCTCCGGACCGGGGCTCGACCGAGCACTGACCGTCCATGGCGACGGCGAAGGGCCAGGCACCGCTCTCGGAAACCTCACGATGGCCAGCGGCTTCTTCGCACAGGCGTTCGGTCAGACGCCCGATCCGACCCTGAGGTCGCGGCCCGCCGGCGCCCTCGGCACGCGCTACA
>DASTWH010000256.1:0-2847 GCA_035758735.1 Gaiellaceae bacterium | reverse complement strand
CACGGGCTGGACGACAGTCATCGAGCTGAACGCGGCGAGCGAGCTCACCGCTCGGCGCCTCGTCGGTCAGCTTCGCGCCTGCGAGGCAGCGGCGCTCGCGTTCTGCCGGCTCCTCGAGCGCTGGGGGAGGGGGGACGCGGTGCCCGCAACGCCGGGTGGGCGGCAGGCTGCGCTCCGGCGGGCCGCCGACCGCGTCGAGACCGCCCTCGCAGGTCTCGAACGACCGCTGTCGCAGTACCTCCTCGAGCTGGAGCCCGAACGCGCCGAAGGACGGTCCTGGTACGCCGGGCCGGGCGCCGGCGAGCTCGTGGAGTGGCGCCCGATCCTCGACCGTGCGGGTGTCCACGCATGTCCGAATCGCGTCGCGGCGGTCTACCTCGAGCTGGCCGTCCTCGTGCGGGCTCTGGAGGGATTGGCCACCGCCGCCAGCCTCGACGCGGTGCCCGATCGCTCCTCGCTCTGGGCCGGTCTCTTCGATCTTCAGGACACGCTGCTCGGGTCGACCGTCGACGACCTCCGCGCCCTGGCGGCGTGACACCGCGGATCGCGGTCGTCGGATCGATCAACCTCGACCTCGTCGCACGCGCCGACCGACTACCGCGGCCGGGTGAGACCGTCACCGGAGCGACGTTCGCCCGCTACCCGGGTGGAAAGGGAGCGAACCAGGCCGTCGGCTGCGCGCGTCTCGGCGCCGACGTGACGATGATCGGCGCAGTCGGAGCCGACCCGCTCGCCGAGGAGGCGCTCGCAGGACTTCGCGAGGCCGGGGTGACGCTCGACGTCGTCGCGTCGGAGGCCGCCACCGGCATCGCAGTGATCCTCGTCGACGCGGAGGGTGAGACCGAGATCGTCGTCGCGCCGGGCGCGAACGCCGAGCTGACGTCGGTCGCACTCTCCGAGCACGACGCCGTCCTGTGTCAGTTGGAGGTGCCCGACGCAGCCGTGGAGGCCGCCTGGGAGGGCTGCACGGGCGTCTTCTGCCTCAATGCGGCGCCGGCGCGGCCGGTCGCCGTCGATCCCGACCTGACGGTGGTGAACCGCTACGAGCTCGAAGCGCTGACGCGTCTGGACGGGCTCGTCGCGGTCACGCTCGGAGCTGGCGGAGCGCAGCTGCTCGAGGACGGGGAGGAGGTGGCCCGCGCTGTCCCGCCGAGGGTCGACGCCGTCGACGGCACCGCTGCGGGCGACGCGTTCACGGCATGCCTGCTCGTCTCGCTGCTCGAAGAGCGCGACTTCGGCGAGGCGCTCACACGGGCGTGCGCAGCCGGCGCAATCGCGGCCTCGCGGCACGGCGCGCAGCCGTCGTTGCCGACCGCTGACGAGGTCGACGCGATCCTCAGCTGACCCTGGCGTCGAGCTCCGCGACGAGTCGCTTCGGAGCGACGATCCGATAGCTCTCCTCGACCCACTCGCAGAGAAGCTCGTGGTCGAGGCCGGGTGCATCCACGGGCACGTTCACCCAGCCCGAGGTCCCCAGCCCGTATCCCGTCGGCTCGACGCCCTCGATGGAGAGCGCGTGGCCGTGCGATTCCACGAGCTTGACCGTCATGAGCTTCGGCGCGCCGCCGAAGAACACGAAGACCTTCTTTCGCACTTTCGCGACCGTCTCGTCCCAGGGGTGGTCCTCGTACGCCTCGGGCAGCGCGAGGGCGAAGCGAAGGAGCTTTTGGCGCGCCCGGTCCACGTTCGACCACGATAGCCTCGGGTCGTGTCCGACCACGTCGTCGTCTTCGTGGAGGTGCCCTCGGGCTCGCGGAACAAGTACGAGCTCGATGAGGAGCTCGGTGCGATCGTGCTCGATCGGCGCCTGTTCACGTCGATGGCGTACCCCGCCGACTACGGCTTCATCGAAGGGACGCTCGGCGGCGACGGCGACCCGCTCGACGCGCTCGTGCTCGTGGGCGAGCCGACGTTTCCGGGATGTCGCATCCGTAGCCGCGTCGTCGGTGTGTTCCACATGGCTGACGAGAAGGGCCCGGACGAGAAGATCCTCTGCGTCCCGCTCAAGGACCCCGCCTGGATGCGCGTGAGCGACGTCCACGACATCCCAGCAGAGCTGCGCAACGAGATCGAGCACTTCTTCCAGGTCTACAAAGACCTCGAGGAGGAGAAGGTCGAGACGCGCGGATACGGCAACCGCGCCGACGCCGAGCAGGTCGTCGCCGAGGCGCGCGCCCGCGCCGCCGGCTGATCCACCGACGGCCTAGCGGTCCGGAGGAGCGCGCAGCTTCACGGCGAATCGACGCGTCATGGCTGCTCGCAGGAAGAAGCGGCCGCTTCGGCCACGCGTCCCCGCCCGCGTGAAGAAGCGGACGAAGCGCTCGCGCTCCCAGCACGAGAACGAACTGCTCGGGCTCGCTCTCCTCGCGCTCGGGCTCGTCCTCGGCGCAATCCTCTACCTCGGCCTCGACGGCGGCGCCGTCGGGTCCTGGCTGGCCGGCGTCCTGACGAACGTCATCGGGAACGGGGCGTACGTCCTTCCGGTCGCGCTCGTCGCTCTGGGCGGGCTGCTGCTCGCACGAAGCGACCTTCTCGACGTCCGACCGTTCCGGCTGGGGGTGGGCGTGAGCTTCCTCGGGCTCATGACACTCCTCGGCAAGGACTCGGGCGGCTTCATCGGCATGGCGATCGGCGGCACACTCGCGGCGCTCATCGGGGAGACCGGGGCGGCGATCATCGGAGGGACCCTCCTCGTCGCAGGGCTGCTGCTCGTCACGGGCGCGTCCACGGGAGCGATCTTGCGCCGGACGGGGCACGCAGTGCGGCGCGCCGGGTCAGGTGCGCGCCGCGCGTTCGAGTGGCCCTCGAGCGAGTCGCAGACGGCCGACGACGTCCGCTCCCACGACC
>DASTWH010000165.1:0-6665 GCA_035758735.1 Gaiellaceae bacterium | reverse complement strand
TCCGTCGCAGGACTGCCGCTGGTTGCCGCCGAGGCAAGGACGCGGGGAGCCCCATTTGACGTATTGGGGCGACCGAGGACGAAGCCTGCCGCGATCCAGCGCTGCTCGGGCGACACAGCGTCTGTTTCGCCAAGCCCTCCTACGCTCTACTGCGACCTGACGTAGTCGATGTACCCGCGCACGTCGGCCACGGGCTCCGAATACGCGTCACCGAGAGCGCTCTCCATGCGCGTGAGGTAGTCGTCGGCCCACGTCGGGAAGTCGTAGTCGATCGCCCGGAGAAACTCGAGCGTCGCGGCCCAGCGCATGTCCGCGATCGAGGGCCGGTCGCCGCCGACGAACGGCTTCCCCGCGAGGAAGAACGTGTTGAACGCCTCGAGCGGTGTCGCGAGCGCCGTCTCGGCGTCCTTGCGGGCCTGCTCCTTCAGCTCGTCCGACACGTCGGCCGTGGCCACCTCGCCCGGGTACTGGCCGAAGCCGAGCGCCGGATAGGTCGCCCGCGCGAGCAGCGGGTAGAACGTTCCGATCAAGTAGAACATCGAGCTGTCGACCATCGCGCGCTCGCCGGGGTCGGTCGGATAGAAGCGGTCGAGCCCGTGCTTGTTGCAGAGGTACTGCATGATCGCGCAGCTCTCCCAGAGCGAGCCGTTCGGAAGCCCCTCTGCCTCGAGCAGCGGCGTCAGGTCCGCCGGGTCTTTCGCGAGGAACTCCGGCGTCGACTTCTTGCCCCAGACGTCGATCTCCTCGAAGTCGAGATCCGCCGCGCGCATGAAGATGCGAACGGTCAGGTTGTTGACGCTCGGCTTGAGGATGCTCAGCGTGTGCGTGGCCATATCTCCTCCTTCTAGTACGGATTCTTGGGCGAGCGGTCGTCCGAGAGGGATGCCTGCGAGCGCGTGACCAGTCGCTCGATGGCGTCTGCGAGGTGGATGCGGTCGATGTTCGGGTCGCCGCGCTCGACACGCAGCTTGTGCGCCTCGAGCAGGACGTCTGTGTGGGTGTGGCCGACGGGCGGCTCGAAGCGGTACGAGGCGAGCTCGACGAGGAGCCCCAGCGGGTCCTCGAAGTAGATCGAGTCCATGAAACCGCGGTCCTTCACGCCCGAGTGCTGGATCCCGCGCTCGTCGAGGCGATCGACCGTCTGCGCGAAGGTCGCCTGCGAGAGCGCGAACGCCAGGTGATGGACGATCCCGGGCTCGCGCGGAGCGGACTTCTGCTCCGGCGCGCGCGCCTCGTTCGTGAAGACGGTGATGAGGCGCCCGTCGCCGGGGTCGAAGTACAGGTGGCTCTCGCCGGCGTTGTCGAGGTTCGGCTGCTCGAAGACGAACGGCATCCCGAGCACGCCCTCCCAGAAGTCGATCGACGTCTGCCGGTTCGCGCCGTTGATCGTGATGTGGTGAACGCCCTGCGTCTGGAGCTTCCTCATGTCGCCCGCTCCACCAGCTCCCCCTTGTACTCGCTACGCGCCAGGCTCCCCCACGGCACGAGCTCGACGAGCGTCTGCACCACGAGCACGGCGCGGATTCTCTCACGGATCGTCTCTGCGAGATCCTCGTCCGGCTCGACCCCTTCCGCGAGCTCGACCGCCACCGGCAGCGGCGGCTCCTGCTTGACCCCCTCCGTGTTGGGCCTCAGGCGGATGTGGCCGCTGACACGCGGGGCGAAGGAGCCGACGACGTCTCGAACCGCGGTCGGGAAGACGTTGACGCCTCGCACGATCAGCATGTCGTCGGTCCGGCCGACACAGCGCACGCGTGGGCTCGTACGCCCACATGGACACACCCCGACTCGCACGTGAACGTGGTCGCGCGTCCGGAACCGCAGGAGCGGCGCCGCCTGGTGGCGCAGGTGCGTGAGGACGAGCTCGCCGGAGGCCCCGTCCTCCATCGGGATGCTTCCACCGGTTCCGGGGTCGATCAGCTCCGGGTAGACGAAGCCGCGCGCGCCGAGGTGCATCCCGTCCTGCTCCTCGCACTCGCCCCAGAGCGAGATCCCGATGTCGCCGATCCCCATGGCCTCCGTCACACGTGCGCCCCATGCCTCCTCGAGCCGCGCCCGGAGCGCCGGCTCACCGCCGCCGGGCTCGCCCGCGACGAGCACGCGCTCGACGCTCGCATTCCGGAGATCGAAGCCCCGCTCACCCGTCCACTCGACGAGGTAGGCGGCATACGACGGCGTGAGGACCGCCGCCTCGGGTCGGAGCAGCTCGATCGCGCGCACGAGCCGCTCGGTGTTCCCGGTCCCGACGGGGACGTGGCAGAGCCCGATCCGGTCGAAGGACTCGAGCGCCGCGCCGGCCACGAAGGGCCCCGCGTTGTAGGTGGAGACGATCCGCTGACCTGCGGCGATCCCTGACGCCGCATAGCTCCGAGCCGAGCCGGTGATCCAGTCGTCGAGGTCGCGTGCCGTCAGCGGGATGTAGCTCGGCGTCCCGGTCGTGCCGCTCGTCGAGTAGATGCGGACGATCTCGGAGCGGTCGACGCAGAGGTGCGTGCCGACGGGATTCTCGGTGCTGGTGGTGGCCTTGAGCTCGTGCTTCTCCGTCAGCGGGAGCCCTCCGATGTCGGCGAGGCCACCTGCCTCCGCGGCGGAGGCGAGATCGAGCTTCTCCCGGTAGAAGGACGAACGGTCGAGCAGGTATGCGAGCTGGGCGCGGTACGACTCGTCGTCGAGCGCGAGCTGCTCGTCCCAGCGACGCGTCTCGACCGCGGGCTCGAGCATCACTCGGCGGGCGGCTCGTAGGCGATGGCCTCCTCGGCCTTGCCCGCCAGGTAGAAGCCGAGCGGATTCTCCTGCTCCTCGGCGAGGTGCGCGAGCAATCCGGCGGTTCGCGCGAGGATCGGCACCGCCTTGACGGACGACACCGGGTAGCCGAGGTCGAGCATCACGGCGGCGATCGGGAGCGACACGTTCATCGGCAGGGGCTTTCCCCACTGTTGCGCGACGGCGTCGTGTAGGAGCCGTGCGAGCTGGACGTGCTCGCGGCTCACACCACGCTCGTCGGCGAGCGCGAGGATCCGCTCCGCGCGGGGGTCGACCGGCCGGTGCACGGGATGTCCGAAGCCCGGGACTCTGCCACCCCCCTCGTGCGCGACGCGCGCGACGTCCGCGACGACGTCCTCGCGCCCCTCCCCCGCTGCGACGCGGGCGCTCGCGTCGGCGAGCAGCCGAGCACATTCCTCGGACGTGCCCAGCACGACCGGGCCGGCCCCCAGGATGCCCGCCGCGACGGCGGCTTGCAGCGCGGTCGGGTCCGCCGCGAGCGTCATCCGCGCGGCGACGTTGGTGGGCATCATCCCGTGCTCGGCGATCGCGACGAGCAACAGGTCGAGGAAGAAGCGCTGGTCCTCGCTCGGCTCCTCACCGGTCAGGAGCAGGTGCACGAACTCGGTGAACGTCAGCCTGCCCATGAGGTCGCCCGTCAGATCGCGACCGCGAACCTCGACGCGATCCGCGTACGCCTGCGAGATGCCGCTGACCGGGCGGCTCGGCTCCCTCCCGATCGGCATCACGCCTGCAGTTCGGCGTCCACCAGACGAGCGCCCTCGACCATCGCCTTCAGCTTCACAAAGGCGAGGTCGCGCGACAGGTACTTCATCCCGCAGTCGGGCGCGACGACGAGTCGCTCCGGGGGAAGCACCGTGAGTGCCCGGCGAATTCGGCCCGCGACGACGTCGGCGGTCTCCGCGGTGGGGTCGCCCAGATCGAGAACTCCCAGCACGATGACCTTGTCCGGCAGGTCACGGAGGAGCTCGGGGTCGAGATCCGGCTGCGCGGCCTCGAGTGAGAGGTGCGTCGCGGCACATGCCTGGAGCTCGCGCAGGAACGGGTAGCCGGGCAGGCGGTCGTGGACGATATGCGCATAGCCGAAGCACGTGTGCAGGACCTTGTCGCCCTCGACGCCGTCCAGCGCACGGTTGATCGCCTCGATCGCATACTCGCGAGCGGGCTCGGGCCGCGCCTGCAAGTAGGGCTCGTCGATCTGGACGACGTCCGCTCCGGCCGCCTTCAGGTCGCGGAGCTCCTCGTTCACCGCCTCGGCATAGCCGAGCGCCAATGTCCGGGCGTCGGCGTAGTGGTCGTTCTGCGCCTGCTGGGTCATCGTGAACGGCCCGGGGACCGTGATCTTGATCTGCCGGTCCGTGATCGAGCGGAGAAACTCGACGTCCCTGATCTCGACCGGCCGCGTGCGCCGGATCGGGCCGATCACGCGCGGCACCGGATTCGGATGACCGGTTCGATCGAGCGCGATTCCAGGCGTGTCGAGGTCGACGCCCTCGAGCGCCGTCGCGAAGCGGTTCGAGTAGCTCTCCCGCCGCATCTCCCCGTCCGTGACGATGTCGATCCCGGCCCGCTCCATGTCGGAGACCGCAAGCCGCGTCGCGTCGTCCTGGGCTTCCTCGAGGTGGTCGTGGGCGACGCGCCAGAGCTCTCGGGCCCTGACCCTCGGCGGCAGCCGGGACCCGAGTCGCTCGCGATCGATGAGCCATTCGGGCTGGGGGTAGCTCCCCACGACGGTAGTCACGAGCGCTGCCATGGCGCGGAACATATCCGCGACGCCACTGCGCAGCGGCCGCGATAGGCTCGGAGCTCTGGGCATCTTCCGCGAAGGGAGGCAGGCGATGTCGGTCGCAAAGGTCATCGAGGTGTCGGCGACGTCGACGGAGAGCTTCGACGATGCCGTGAAAGTGGGAATTCAGAAGAGCGGCGAGACGCTCCGGAACATCCAGGGCGCATGGGTGTCGGAGCAGAAGGTCGACGTGGAAGACGGCAGGATCGTCGCCTACCGCGTCACGCTGCGGATCACGTTCATCCTCGAGTAGCGGCTCTGGACGGCGATGAGCGAGGAGCTCGCTCCCGGGAACGTTGACGGCGGTCCCGACTGGGGTCGTCGCATCGTCTGGGGCGTCGGGCTCCTCGTCGTCCTCGTCGTCGCCGTGCTCATCGCGTCGGCGACCGTGCCGCGGTGGTGGGCCCACCGGATCGGCGATCAGGTGGACGGGAGCATCACGCAGGGAACGCTGCTCGGGCTCTTCTACGGCTTCGTCTTCACCCTCGTGCCGATCGCGCTCGTGGTCCTGCTCCTGAGGTGGCGACGCACCTGGAAGACGATCGTGGCCGCGCTCGTCATCGGGATCGTCTTCGCGCTCCCGAATCTGCTGACGCTGAGCATCGTGCTCGGCCGCGGGAACGCGGCGCACGCGGGCGACCGCACGCTCGACGTCGACGCGCCGGCATTCCGCGGCGGGTCGCTCGCCGGCGCGCTACTCGCATGTGCCCTGCTGGGGCTGGTCGCGTACCTGATCGTTTCGCGCAACCGCGCAAGGGCGGTCGTTACACGCGACCCTTGAATGTGTCGCAGCTCTGCGGTCCCGAGCCTTCCACTCCGCGGACGAACCAACTCTGCCGCTGCTCGGAGGAGCCGTGCGTGAAGGACTCCGGAACGACGCGGCCCTGCGTGCGCTCCTGGATGCGGTCGTCCCCGACGGCCGCAGCGGCGTCGAGGGCATCCGCCACGTCCTGCCGCGTGATGTCCTCGACGAAGCCCGTGTCGAGGGCGTGCCCGACCCAGAGCCCTGCGTAGCAGTCCGCCTGTAGCTCGACGCGCACCTGGCCGCCCTGTGGGCCCGTGTCACGGTCGGCGCTGTCGAGGACGCCGGTGAGGTCCTGGACGTGGTGGCCGTACTCGTGCGCGAGCACGTACGCCTCTGCGAGCGGACCGCCGCGCGCCCCGAGCTGCGACTGCATCTGGTCGAAGAAGCCGAGGTCGATGTAGACGTTGTGATCGCGCGGGCAGTAGAAGGGGCCCGTCGCAGAGGATGCCGGTCCGCAGCCCGTCTGGATGCCGTCCTCGAAGAACACCGTCTTGGCGGGCTCGTAGTTGCGAACCGTGCGCCCCCAGTACGTCTGGACGCTGTTGACGACCGCGACGATCCGGCAGTCCTCTCGCTCGTTCGCGTCCGCGCCCGTCTGACAGTTCTGCGCGAGCTCACCGGATGGCTGGCCCGCCGGCCCGATGGACTGTCCCGCGAGCGAGCCGAGGTCGCCAAGGCCACCGCCTCCGCTCAGGAGGAGGAACGCGACGACGACGATGATCCCGAGGAGCCCGCCTCCGCCGCCGAGCGTGACGGGCATCCCGCCCGGGATCCCCGTCCTCTGCCCGCGGTAGTCCTCGACCTGTGAGGGGTCGAGACGTGCGCCTTTCCGGAATCGCATTTCATGAACGTACCCCGGAAAGGGGGCATCCGGAACCCGCCGCGAGGACGGGCTCCGGATGCGTGCGTGTCAGACGCTCAGGCCGCCGGCTCGAGCGCCGGCTCGGGAACGCGCGACTCCTGCTCCTGCTTGAGGTCCCGGCCACGGACGAGGAAGATCGAGACGAGGAGACCGGCGAACGAGATCGCCGCCCCGGCCCAGAACGCGGCCGCGAAGCCGTCGGTCAGGGCGACCGACTGCGACGCTCCGGTTGAGAATGCGTCGTCGGTATGCGACACGGCGATCGTCGTGAGGATCGCGATCCCCACCGCGCCGCCGATCTGCTGCGAGGTGTTGATGAGCCCCGAGGCGAGACCCGCCTCCTGCGGCTTGGTCCCCGCAACGGCCGCGATCGTGATCGACACGTACGCGAACGGCATCCCGAGACCGATGATCAGGAAGCCCGGGAA
>DASTWH010000097.1:0-4625 GCA_035758735.1 Gaiellaceae bacterium | reverse complement strand
CGGCTGATGCCGCCGTGGCCGCCGGGTCGGAACTCGCCGGCGTACGTCGGACAGGACTCGAGGATCCTGAGCGGCGAGCAGCGGGCGGCCCTCCTCGCGTGGGCCCGTGCGGGCGGAAAGGTCGACGGGCCGGCGCGCAAGCCCGCCGCGCCTAAGGGCCCCGAGGTGCGACCGGGCGAGAAGCTCTTGAACCTCCGAATGCAGGCGGCCTACAAGCCGTCTGCGCCAAAGGGGGTCACCGACGACTACCGCTGCTTCCTCCTCGATCCCCAGCAGGCCGGTGACTCGTTCGTGACGTCTGCCCGGATCGAGCCCGGTCAGCCCAAGGTGGTGCACCACGTGATCCTCTTTCGCGTTCCCGCGTTGCAACTGGGCGAGGCGAAGCAGCTCGATGCCGGGGACGCGGGACCCGGCTGGTCGTGTTTCGGCGGCACCGGGCTCCCGGCGGGGGACGGCGCAGGCATCGCGGACTCGCTCAACGACGCGAACTGGGTCGCGGCCTGGGCACCAGGATGGGGCGGCAACCGACTGCCCGATGGGACCGGGGTTCCGCTTCCGGCGGGCAGCAAGATCGTGATGCAGGTCCACTACAACCTCCTGAACGGCCGCGGTCCCGATCGCTCGCGCGCACTCCTCACCGTGGCGCCTGCGTCGACCGGCCTCGCCCCGTTGCAGACCGTCCTGCTCCCTGGCCCGGTCGAGCTCGCCTGCGCGAAGGGAGAGCACGGGAAGCTGTGCGACCGGAACGAGGCCCTCTTCGATCTGAGCCGGAAGTACGGCTCCGGCGCCGCGTTCGTCCCGGCCGGCCTCCTCATCCTCTGCCGCGGCAGTGCCGCCTCACCGACCGCGCGCGCCGTCTCGACCTGCGACCGGCGCATCACGACGCCGACGACCATCCACGTCGCCGCCGGTCACATGCACCTGCTCGGTGCGTCGATCAAGCTGGAGCTCAACCCCGGGACGTCGCGCTCGAAGATCCTGCTCGACATCCCGCGCTGGAGCTTCCACTGGCAGAACGCGTACATGCTCGAGGAGCCGGTGCACGCAGCGCCTGGCGACGTCGTGCGCGTTACCTGTCGCCACGACGTGCGCAAGCGCACGCACGGTGGGCACGGCGTCCCGAAGACGCCGCGCTACGTCCTCTGGGGTGAGGGGACGACGGACGAGATGTGCCTCGGGATCCTCCAGGTGACGCGCGAGTAGCGCCCTGCGCGTCCTGCTCGTCTCCCAGATGTACCCCGGGCCGGACGATCCGGACCTGGGCGTCTTCGTCGCCAACCTCGAGCGCGAGCTCCTCGCGCGCGGCCACGAGATCGAGCGGGCCGTGGTGGACTCGCGACGGGGCGGCCGAAGCCGCCACCTCGGGCTCGTCCGCAACGCACGGCGCGTCGCGCGGAGCTTCGATCCCGACGTCGCCTACGCACACTTCCTCGTTCCCGCCGGGCTCGCCGCGGCACTCGCGACGCACGCTCCGCTCGTCGTCACCGCGCACGGCCAGGACGTCGCGAACATCGGAGCGATCCCCGGCGTTCGCGCAGCGACGAGGTACGTCGTCCGGCGTGCCGCGAGCGTCATCGCGGTGTCTCTCTGGCTGCGCCGGCGACTCGAGAGCGCGGTCCCGGAGGCGGCCGGGAAGACGGAGGTGGTCGACTGCGGCGTCGACCTCGAGCGCTTCGCCCCGCGAGACGCCGACACCGCGCGCGAGAGCGTGGGTTGGAACGGGACCGGAACGCACTTCCTCTGTCTCGGCGGCCTGACGGAGCGAAAGAACGTCCTGCGCCTTGCCCGGGCGTTCGAGCGCCGGGCCGAGGGCACGCTTGCGTTCGTCGGCGACGGCCCGCTGCGCGACGCGCTTGCGGGACGCGGGGGAATCCACCTCGTCGGTCGCGTGCCACACGACGAGGTTCCGAGCTGGATCGCCGCGTCCGACGTCGTCTGCCAACCCAGCCTGTCGGAGCCGTTCGGCCTCGCGACGCTCGAGGCGATGGCGTCGGCTCGGTCCGTGGTCGCCTCCTCGGTCGGAGGGCCGCCCGAGTTCGTCACCCCGGAGGCGGGCGTCCTCGTCGACCCGCTCGACGACCACGGCCTCGCCGCCGGGTTGTCCGCTGCCGCCGCGCTGCCGCGCCCGAACCTCGCCGGCCGCGAGGCCGCCGCTACGCACGACGTCAGGCTGCAGGCGGAACGGGTGGAGGAGATCCTGTTGCGAGCTGCTCGAGGTCGGCCAGCCTGACCTCGACGAGCGGCCGGATCGCTTCCTCGAGGCCGGCCTCGCGCGCGACGGCGAGCGCCTCCTCGTAGGACTCGCGCACCTTCTCGTGCGCGACGCCCTGCTTCAGCCGGTTGTCCCCCGTCACGAGGAGCTTCTGGATTCGCTCGCGCGCGTCGTCGGCCACGGAACGAGCGTACAACCCGTTGCTACCCTTCCGCGTCCATGCCGTGGCTTCAGATCTCAGCGGTGATCCAGGTGCTCCTCGCGGCGGGTCTCGTCACGCTCGTCCTCATGCACTCGGGGCGCGAAGCGGGCATGGGCGGCCTCGGCTTCACGCCGCATTCGCAGGGCGGGACGCACGTCGTCGAGCGCAACCTCACGCGGCTCACGGTGGTCGTCGCGACGCTCTTCGGGATCAACACACTGATCCTGTTCCACCTTCTCTAGACTTTCGAGGCGCGCGCTGGTGGCGGAATTGGTAGACGCGCTAGGTTGAGGGCCTAGTGGCCACTTAGGCCGTGGAGGTTCAAGTCCTCTCCAGCGCATGAGCGCGTCGTCGGGGTCAGACTTCGGTCTGGCCCCGATGCACATGTACTCGGATCTGGCGCCGTGGTTCCACCTGCTGACGCACCCGTCGGACTACTGGGACGAGGCCGCGTTCGTGACCCGCGTCGTCGACGACGTCGCGGTCGGCGAGGCGACGACGCTCCTCGAGCTCGGATCGGGCGGCGGCAACAACGCCTCACACCTGAAGGCGCGCTTCACCTGCACGCTGACCGACATCTCACCCGACATGCTCGCACTGAGCCGAACCCTCAACCCGGAGTGCGAGCACCTCGAGGGCGACATGCGCTCGCTCAGGCTCGGCCGGGAGTTCGACGTCGTCTTCATCCACGACGCGATCTCGTACCTCACGACCGAAGAGGACCTGCGCGCGGCGATCGAGACCGCGGCCGTCCACGTCCGGCCCGGTGGCGTGGTCATCCTCACGCCCGACGCGACGACGGAGATCTTCCAGCCGAACACCGATCACGGCGGCCACGACGGGGAGGACGGTCGAAGCCTGCGCTTCCTCGAGTGGACCCATGCGGCGACTGGATCGACCTACGAGGTCGACTACCTCATCATCGCGCGCGGTCCCGGCGAGGACGAACGGGTCGTCCACGACCGGCACACGCTGGGCGTGTTTCCCCGCTCGACCTGGGAGGGACTCATCGCTCAGGCGGGCCTCGAGCTCGTCGACACGTCCGTCGAGGACCCGTACGAGCTCGAGCATGCGGCATTCACCGCGCGCCGGCCGACGACTTGACGCCGTCCGGGGAGGGATCTACCCTCCTGTGACGAACATACGTTCGTCCCCCGACACTGGAGACCCGATGACATTGGAGAACCCGATGCTCACGACGCGTCAGCAGGAGATCTGGCAGTTCCTCGCGGAGTACGTGGACGCGCACGGCTATCCACCGACCGTTCGGGAGATCGGCGACGCGGTCGGCCTCGCCTCACCGTCGACCGTTCACGCGCACCTCGCGAACCTCGAGCGCGCAGGACTGCTCAAGCGGGACCCGACCAAGCCGCGCGCCATCGAGCTCATCGGCCGCAAGCGCGACTCGATACCCGGAGGGGAGTCCGTCCAGCGGACGGAATCGGTTCCCACCCTCCCGCTCCTCGGTCAGATCGCCGCCGGCGGCCCGCTGCTCGCCGAGGAGTCGGTCGAGGACGAGATCGCCGTGCCGGAGCCGCTCGGTCGCGACGCCGACTTCCTCCTCCGAGTCAAGGGCGACTCGATGATCGAGGCGGGGATTCTCGACGGGGACATCGTCGTCGTACGCAAGCAGGCGGACGCCCGCGCCGGCGAGATCGTCGTGGCCCTCGTCGGCGACGACGAGTCGGCCAACGAGGCGACGGTGAAGACCTTCCATCGCGAGCGCAACGGTCGAATCCGTCTCCAGCCGGAGAACGCTGCGCTCGAGCCGCTGTTCCCCGACCACGTGGAGATCCTCGGGAAGGTGACCGGAGTGTTCAGGAGCATCTGATGTCCGTGGAGTCCCTCAATCGCTCGCTCGACCAGGAGCTCGCTGCGCTCATTCGAGGTGTCAGCCTCGAGTGTCTCGTCTGTGGCGAGTTCGTCCTTCGCGTCCGCGGCGCCGTTGCGTGCCCCGAGTGCAGGTCGATCCTGGCCGAGTCGGAAGAGCGGATCGCCGAGATCGCGTTACCATCCGCCGTGCAGGCCGGGTGACCGCGGGCGTCGGCTGAGTCATCAGCTGGCGCTCGAGGAAAGTCCGGACACCGCAGGGCAGGACGCTCAGGAGACTGAGGCGGCGAAAGCCGACGGAAAGTGGAACAGAAAGGAGACCGCCGGTCCGGGAAACCGGGTCGGTAAGGGTGAAACGGTGGGGTAAGGGCCCACCAGCGG
>DASTWH010000025.1:0-2264 GCA_035758735.1 Gaiellaceae bacterium | reverse complement strand
GGCAGCCGAAACGGGGTCGCTCACGCCCCGGCTCCCTCGGACTGCGTCCTCCCCGGCTGCTTCCGGCTCCTCGCGCGGCAAAGACCGCCGCGCGGTTGTCATCCAGCAACCAACTCCTTGTCAACGACTTGCCGCCGTCATAACGGCGCACGCTCCGCTTCGACGCCACCGGCCCATCTGCCTCGGTCGCTCTCGGAGGGGGGAACGGTCCTCCCGCGTTTTGGTTCCCCCAGCCCGTTCCCCCACTTACGAGCATCATGCCGAGCCAACCAGGGAGGAGAGGTGGTGGTAGCCGCGAGTCAACAGCTGCGTCGTAACCTGGCCGCGTCCGCGCGCAAGAGCGTCTTCGAGAACCGGCGACACGGTGCCGTGCAGAAGGCGATTGCCGTCCTTCTTCCAAAGCCGATACAGGGTCCGGAAGCGCGGAGCGTGGAAGTGACGGTGCGCACGGACGAAGCGCGCCCGATCGTCCGGCCTCGAACCTTCCTCCACGCTCCGCTGCTGGTCGAAGAGCCAGCGCAATTCATCTACGTCATCAAGCCGAAGGGGCATTGCGAGCTCCTGCCTCGCAGCGGCCTCGAACGCCGGCACGTCCTCCGCCAAATGTGGAGGCGTTAACAACCGGATCTCCCACGACGGCAACGCGCGAAGGACCTCGACGTGGCGGTGAAGGAACGCTCGAAAATCAACAGGTGCGGAGCGATTTACGAGGTAGAGGAACAGGTGCGTGCGCCCGTCGCGCGAGACAGCGATTGGAAGCTTGTCGGGGAAGTACCGGAAGGCCTGCGCAGGCGGAACACCGAACCCGAGGTGAGGGAGTTCGTTCGACCTGAGCGTCGTTACGTCTCGGAAGTACTCCACCTTCTCGCGTTCGGTGCCGAGCCATCGAAGGCCGCTTTCGGCGAGCACAGCGTCAAGCAGCATCAGGCGTTCGATTGCTCGGGCCAACGTCGCTGGCCTTCGGTTCCGGTTGTCAGGTTCGCCCACGGCGCTATACAGCGTCTTGCCCTGAACGTGATAGAGGCGGGCTCCTCGATGCGCCGACGTGTATGGCGTCGCGAACTTCTTGGCGACCAGGGTCGAGAAGAAGTCGTGAACCTTTTGACCGCGAACGATCCGGGCATAGGCGCAGTACTGGCGACCCACGCACACGCCGGCATGGACGAGCACGGTGACGAGAAATCCCGCCTGCCGCTCGGTGAATCCGAGCTTCGCGACGGCCCCAATCTGCTCGGCGCGCGTCACTGCAGGAGCTCCTCGGCAAGGCGCGGGTCCACACTGCGTCCGCTTCGGCCAGTCGTTCGCAGACCGCCCAGGCGAGCACCTACGGCGCGGTAGCGAGTGAACCCGGCACGTACCTTGGCCGCCGCGTGGGCGCCCCGGTAATGCGGCGTGACGACCTCGATGTCCTCAACGGAGCGGCGGCCGTCGCGGCCGTCGTACTCAATGCGCGCGTCAGGAAACTGAACGTGTCCGTCCTCGTAGGGCAACTGGCGTTCCTGAGCCCATCGAGCAACCGCCTCGTTCCGCTCCTCAGGCGTTTCGCCTCGCTCACGGCGCGTGCGGTTCTCGGACTGCAGGAACCGCTGATGTTCGCGCTTCAGATCCTCTTCGAGAACGACCCGGCGCACCGGCTCGCCCCGCTCGGCGAGGCGCTCGGCAGCCTTCATGTACGCGCTGTAGACCCTGGAATCGTGGGCCAGCTCGCGCGGCTTGGTGATGCCGACGTGAAAGGCCTGTCGATCACTCTGTGGGCCCTGCCGTCGTGCTCCTTCGAGGACGTCTCGCCCATGGCCAGTAAGCGTTACCAGCGTCGTTCGCGTGCGTCCGACGACGTACGGGACGGTCTGCACGAGGCCGAGTTCGCGGAGCCGTTCGAGATCGCGGGCCGGGCGTGTTGGTGTCCGCGGATTCGGTTCTCTCAACTCCCCTGCGGACACGACGCGGAATGCTCCGACTGTCGCCAGAACCCGGACGTCGTCACCAGACAATCGATACTCCCTGTCGTTCACACGGACTCGCTCCCTTGACGTTCCTCGTGGCAGCTCGAGGTCGCGCGTGAACACGTCACGCGGGTCTCTGGAGGCCTGCCCGGACTCCACTTCGGTGTAGCCGCCGACCCTGCCAAGACCAGGTTCCGGCCGCTCGCGCTCCGGGGCGCGTGGATCAATGTCTCGCCACATCTGAACCTCCCGCTGTTACTTCAGGTACGACCGCAGGTCATCGAGCACGGCATCGTCGGTCGCAAGCTGACGGTCGAGGTG
>DASTWH010000393.1:0-4017 GCA_035758735.1 Gaiellaceae bacterium | reverse complement strand
GGCGGGCGCTCCAGAGCTTCGCCGACCTGCGGACAGGCGACCACGTCGTGCACGAGGATCACGGCGTCGGGAAGCTCCTCGGCTTCGAGACGAAGACGGTCGCCGGCGTCACGCGCGACTACCTCTTCCTCGCCTTCAAGGGCGACGACCGCCTCTACGTCCCGCACGAGCAGATCGCCAAGGTCTCGCGGTACATCGGCGCGGACGCTAAGGCCCCGTCGCTGTCGAAGCTCGGCGGCAAGGCGTGGCAGAACCTCAAGAGCCGCGCGCGGGCGTCCGTCCGGGAGCTCGCCGGCGAGCTCCTCGCCCTGTACGCGCAGCGCCGGCAGGCACCAGGGCACGCCCTCGACCTCACGAGCGACTGGTTCGAGCGGCTCGAGAGCTCGTTCCCGTATCGCGAGACCGACGATCAGCAGCAGGCGATCGAGGCGGTGAAGGAGGACCTCGAGGCGGACAGGCCGATGGACAGGCTCGTGTGCGGGGACGTCGGCTTCGGAAAGACGGAAGTGGCGGTTCGCGCCGCCTTCGGCGTCGCCCTGAACGGACGGCAGACGCTCGTCCTTTGCCCGACGACGATTCTCGCCGAGCAGCACTGGAACACCTTCAGGGAGCGGTACCGCGACTTCCCGGTACGCGTGGAGATGATCTCGCGCTTCCGCTCGCGCGCGGACCAGAAGCAGGTCCTCGCGGACTTCCAGGACGGGAAGGTCGACGTCCTCGTCGGAACGCATCGCGTCCTCTCTCGCGACGTCATCCCGAAGAACCTCGGGCTCGTGGTCCTCGACGAGGAGCAGCGCTTCGGCGTCGCCCAGAAGGAGCTCCTCCGCTCGCTGCGTCTCGAGGTCGACGTACTCGCGCTGTCGGCGACGCCGATCCCGCGCACGCTCCACATGTCGCTCTCGGGGCTGCGGGACATCTCGATCATCGAGACACCCCCCTCGGGTCGCCGGCCGGTCCGAACCACGGTCGGGGAGTACGACGAAGAGCTGATCAAGATGGCGCTCGAGCGCGAGCACGCACGGGAAGGGCAGGCGTTCTACCTCCACAACCGGGTCGAGTCGATCGACGAGGCCCGCGAGAAGCTCGAGGAGCTGTGCCCCGGCCTGCGCTTCCTCGTCGCACACGGCCAGATGTCCGAGAAGGAGCTCGAGGAGCGGATGCATGCCTTCCTCGCGGGGGACGCGGACGTGCTCGTGTCGACGACGATCATCGAGTCCGGCATCGACATCCCGCAGGCGAACACGCTCGTCGTCGAGCGCGCGGACGCGCTCGGTCTCGCCCAGCTCTACCAGATCCGCGGACGTGTCGGTCGCTCGGACGTGCTCGCGTACGCCTACCTCTTCTATCCCGACGCCTCCGAGCTGACTCCGGAGGCACGCGCTCGGCTGTCGACCCTAGCCGACCACACGGAGCTCGGATCTGGGTTCCAGATCGCGATGCGCGACCTCGAGATCCGCGGTGCCGGCGACCTGCTCGGCCCCGAGCAGTCGGGCCACGTCGCTGCGCTCGGGTTCGAGCTCTACGTCGAGATGCTCGACGAAGCGGTCGCCGAGCTCACCGGACGCAGGCGCGTGGCCGCTCGACCGGTGCGCGTCGACGCGCGGGTGGACGCGTACGTGCCCGCCTCGTACGTTGCGGCCGAGGCCCTCAAGATCGACCTCCATCGACGCATTGCGCTGGCCGAGGACGAGGACGAGCTGCGCGAGCTCGTCTCCGCGACGGAGGATCGCTACGGCCCGCTGCCGGAGCCGGTCGAGAACCTCTTCGCCATCCAGGAGGCGAAGCTCAAGCTCGCACGGCTCGGCGCGGACTACCTCGTGTTCCGCGGGGGCCGCGTCACCGTAGGCCCGCTCGCGCTCGGGTCCGTCGAGGTGCGAGCGCTGGTCGCCGTCGCACCGACCCTCGTGTACTCGACGCAGAAGCGCGAGGTGACGTTGCGCGTGGACTCCCTGAGGGATGCGCTCGAGCTGCCCGATGCTATCGTCCAGGCCCGCGTGGCCGCCTAGATGCGGCCACTCTCGCGGTCCAGCCCGATGACTCCTCTTCTGAACAGTCCTCAACCTGTGCCTAACACCCCCTTGGCTATAAGGGACGAGCTCCGATGACCAAGGCCCGTCTTCTCTTCGGCTTGCTCCTCGCGTCGCTCGCGCTCGCCGCGACCGCGTGTGGGGGCGGCTCCGACGAGGTCCCGACGGGAGCCGTCGCGGTCGTCAACGGGACGGAGATCTCGAAGGCGCAGCTCTCCGAGTACATGGGGCTCTCGAAGAAGGGCTACGAGCGGACCAAGCAGACGTTCCCGAAAGCTGGGACGCCGGAGTACCAGGACATCCAGGCGCGGAACCTCTCGTACCTCGTCGAGCTCGTCCAGTTGCAGCAGGCCGCGGACGATCTCGGGATCGAGGTGACGGACGAGGCAGTCGCGAAGCTCGAGAACCGGACGATCAAGAGCAAGTTCGACGGCGACCGCGCCGAGTACGTGAAGGCGCTGAAGAAGGCCGGCTACACGCCCGAGCAGTATCGGAAGACGGCGTACCTCTACGCGGTGCTGTCGTCGAAGATCTTCACGGCGGTGACGAAGGACGTGACGGTCACCCCGCAGGAAGTGCTGGAGTACTACACCGCGAACCAGGCCCAGTACGGCACGCCCCGGTCGCGCGACGTTCGGCACATCCTCATCCAGGTCAAGGACAAGGACGGCAACGTCGACTTCGCAGCGAGCAAGGCGAAGGCCGACGACGTGTACGCCCAGCTGAAGGCCGGCGCCGACTTCGCCGCGCTCGTGAAGAAGTACTCCGCCGACACGGGCAGCGTCGCCGACGGCGGGAAGTACTCCGTCGTCGAGGGGCAGGGGACGGTTGCCGAGTTCGAGAAGGCTGCGTTCGCGCTCGCGACGCACGAGGTCTCGAAACCCGTGAAGACGCAGTTCGGCTACCACCTGATCGAGCCGATCGAGGACACGAAGAAGGCGACCGCACAGCCGTTCGAGAAGGTGCAGGCGTCGATCAAGGCGCTCCTCCTGCAGCAGAAGCGCAACGAGGAGATCCAGAAGTGGGTCGAGGAGCAGAAGGCGGCCTACGACGGCAAGATCACCTACGCCGCCGGGTACGAGCCGCCGGCAGTGCCCGACGCCCCGACCGACACGCAGTAAATTCTCCCGATGAGCCTCGCGGAGGCGCTTCTGGACCTCCAGGACCTCACTCGGCACCTGCGCCGGGAGTGCCCCTGGGATCGCGAGCAGACGGAGCGCACGATCGTTCCGCACACCGTCGAGGAGGCGTACGAGGTCGCCGACGCCGCGCTCGCGGACGATCGGGAGGCGATGCACGGCGAGCTCGGCGATCTCCTCTTCCAGGTCTACTTCCTCTCGCTCCTCCTCGAGGAGCGCGGGGAGGGCGACCTCGAGTCGGTTGCACGCGACGTGCATGCGAAGCTCGTTCGGCGGCACCCGCACGTCTTCGGCGACGCGGACGCACGGACACCCGGGCGCGTCCGAGAGCGCTGGGAGGCGCTGAAGACCGAGCAGGAGGGACGGAAGGGCATCTTCCACGACGTCCCCGACGCGCTCCCTGCGCTGCTCCAGGCGCGCAAGGTGCAGCGCCGCGCCGCCGCGGTCGGCTACGACTGGCCCGACCTCGAAGGGCCGCTCGCGAAGGTCCGCGAGGAGCTCGGCGAGCTGGAGGAGGCAATCTCGCAGGCAGGATCGCCCGCGCCGGAGACCGAGCCGGACGCGGGGGTCGAGCACGAGCTCGGCGATCTCCTCTTCACGGTCGTCAACGTGGCGCGGCGCCTGAACGTCGATCCCGAGCTCGCGCTGCGCGCGACGACGCGACGCTTCACGGGCCGCGTCGAGCTCGCGGCCGAGCTGGCGGACGCTGCCGGAGACGACTGGCGCTCGCTCGATCTCGCCGCCCAGGACGCGTACTACGACCGCGCGAAGGAGTCCCTCGCGTGAGCGCGATCGCAGCCGTGCATGGACGCCAGCTCCTCGACTCGCGCGGCAATCCGACCGTCGAGGTC
>DASTWH010000357.1:0-3467 GCA_035758735.1 Gaiellaceae bacterium | reverse complement strand
AGCATGTGCGCCGTCGCGCGCGCGAGGAGCGTCTTCGCGCTCCCAGGCGGGCCTTCGAGCAGGACGTGACCGCGAGCGAGCGCGGCGACGAGCAGCAGCTCCACGGCCCGCTCCTGTCCGATGACGACCTTCCTGATCTCGTCCTTCGCCCGCTCGCGCAGGTCGACGAGGTTGTCGTAGGGGGCCTCAACCAGCAGTGCCACGATCCATTCCTCCCCGTTCGGCTCGGTGATCGGCCGCCAATCGTAGCGCGGTCCGAACGAGGCTCCTAGTCGGCTCCCCAGCCGTGCCTCCCTCTGACTATCCGTGCCCCTTCCGAGGCAGTCAAGTCCCTCGAACGAGTGAGCGGCTAGGAAACCGGCGAAACGGGCGGCGG
Organism: Gaiellaceae bacterium; assembly: GCA_035758735.1. Taxonomy (GTDB): domain Bacteria; phylum Actinomycetota; class Thermoleophilia; order Gaiellales; family Gaiellaceae; genus GMQP-bins7. Next base: position 3,091 of record DASTWH010000357.1, on the reverse strand, counting down.
CGCGGCGGTGGGGCCGGTCGGCACCGTGGACATCGCGTCCAGCAGGACGGTGTCCACGCTCGTGCCTTCCGCCACCGAAATGCGGTGTCGGAGCACGAACGGGGCCATCTCGCGGACGTCCTCGATCGTCGCGACGTCGCGGCCGTTCAGACGCGCATTCGCCTTGACGGCCATCACGAGGTGGATCATCGCGCGTGAGCTGACGCCGAGATAGACGCCCGGCAGCTCGCGCGTCTTTCGCCCGACCGCGACGATGTAGCGGCCGACCGAGTCCGGCACCTCGGTGTGCTCGAGCTCCTGCCGCGCCTTGTCGAGACCGACGACGCCGAGCAGCGGTCGAACCTCGCCGAGCATGTCCGGTGCAATGCCCTTGTGGGGCAGGTTGAGCATCGACAGCTCGGACTCGGCGTCCGCATAGTCGAGCTCGATCTTGAAGAGGAAGCGGTCGAGCTGACCTTCGGGGAGGGGGAAGACGCCCTCGTGCTCGAACGGGTTCTGCGTCGCGATCACGAGGAACGGGTCGGGAAGCTTGTGCGCCTTGCCGTCGACCGTGACCTGGCGCTCGCCCATCGGCTCGAACAGGGCGGCCTGGGTACGGGGCGGCGTGCGGTTGATCTCGTCGGCGAGGAGGACGTTGGTGAAGACGGCGCCCGGCATGAACAGGTGCTCGCCGGCGCGGATGACGTTCTGGCCGTTGAGCTCGGTCGGCGTCGTGTCCGGTGTGAACTGGATGCGCTTGAACGACGCGCCGAGCATGTGTGCGACCGCCCTGGCAAGGAGCGTCTTCGCGCTCCCGGGCGGTCCCTCGATGAGGACGTGGCCGTGCGCGACGGCGGCGATGAGGAGCAGCTCGACCGTCCGGTCCTGGCCGATGACGACCTTCGACACCTCCGCCTTCGCGCGCTCGCGCAGGCCAGCGAAGTCGTCGTACTTCTCCTCCATCATCAGCGCCACTGTGTGTCCTTTCGCCTCGTTTTTCCCAGGGTGGCCCAGTCCCCTCGACGTGCCGCAGAAAGGGCCGACACGCTTATCGGCAGCTATCCTCGTTTCCTGAACACACATACGGGGGCGACCAGGTCTCGACGTGGTCGGTTCTCCGGCAGAGCTGCGAGCCGAGGTCGCCGGTTGGCCTCGTAAATCAACCGGCACCAAAGCAAGTGCGAACAAGAACGAACTCGCACTCGCCGCCTAGTCGAAGCTAGGTCAGGCGACGTCGACCCGGGTTGGGCCCGAGGCCCGGAGTTCGGCGCCAACAATCGGGCTCGGCGCGAAGGGAGTGCCAATCGCCTAACGCGTGACGCCTAAAGGATGGCTGGCCCGTCGGTTGGTCGTCCGTGAACCGGCCGGCGGGTGAGATTAAGCACGGACTACGCTCGTAGACGTTCTGTTCGGTGCGACCGCGGACGCGGGTTCGATTCCCGCCGCCTCCATGATTGGCTCAACCGAGCTGTTTTCCGCGGCAGGTGGGACGCCGGGTCGCGGGTTGGAGGGACTAGCAGGCACCCGCGACCCGGCGTGGCAGCGCTACGTACGCGACGCCAGGTACGCCGCGATTCCAGCGCGCCGTTCCTCTTCGTTGTAGTAGGCGACCTCTACGAGCTCGAGCGGGTATCCATCCGGATCCTCGAAGTACACCCACCGCCAGCCGGCGAGCACCCCTTCGTCGACACTGTTGACGTCGCTGTAGAACTCGATGCCTTTAGCTTCGAGCTCGGCCTTTTTCGCGTGGATGTCGTCCACGAAGAAGGCAACGTGGGAGGCGCCGATGTTGTTCGAGAGCAGCGGTGCCTCCGTCTCGCTCGGCGGGTTGTTGTACTCGAGAAGCTCGAAAGTTGAGTCCCCGAGAATGAGGCTCACCTGACGGAGCCCTGCGCCCGGCACTCCGACGGCATCTCCTAGCTCCTCTCCTTCGAACCACGGACTGGGCTCGTTGGAGAACTCGAGACCGAGGACGTCGTGATAGAAGCGAATCGAGGCGTCCAGGTCTTTCACGGTGATGCCGACGTGATGAAGTCCCTTCACTGCTCCTCCCTGTCTTCGGGTCGTATCTCTCGGCGCGATTCAACTAGGCGTGACCGTCTGACACATCTGTGCATGTCAGACGAGGACCTGTCCGCCGTCCACCATGTACATCTGTCCAGTCATGTAGTCGGATTCCGGCGATGCCAGGTACACGAGGAATGGAGCCAGCTCATCGGGTGATGCCGGTCGGCCGATGAGCGTTCCGGTGGCAAACTCGCGCATCGGATCAGCGTCCGCTGGCTGTTCATGGATTGCGCGGATGTCCTCGTTGAGTCCGACCCACATCGGCGTGTCGACGACGCCAGGAGCGAAGGCGTTGACCGTGATCCCGTGCTCAATGAGCCCGCGGGCCGTTGCCTGAGTAACCGCCAGAGTGCCGAACTTCGCCACGCAGTACGGAACGAAGTCCCAATAGCCCTGACGGCTCGCGATCGAACCAGTGTTGACGATCTTCCCGCCCCTTCCCTGGGCGATCATCTGTCGAGCGGCCTCCTGGGTGCAGACGATGACCCCCCAGGTGTTGACACGGACTATCTGCTCGAAGTTCGCCTCGTCAACCTCCATGAATCCACGGGGTCTGTTCATCCCTGCGTTATTGAAAATGACGTTCAGCTCGCCAAAGGTGTCGACGGCTGCAGCGACCATGGCCTGCACGTCCGCACGATTTGTGACATCTACGCGAACGGACGTCGCGGCACCCCCGGCGGCGTTGATCTCGTCGGCGACGGCGTGCGCGGCTGCCTCGTCGAGGTCCGCAACAACGACCTTGCCGCCTTCATCGGCAATCGCTCGACATGCCGCGCGGCCGATGCCGCCGGCACCCCCTGTCACGACAACTACTCGATCCTGTACGCGCCCCATGCAGACCTCCGGCGCTAGGCCGTCGACGTTTCCAGCTGTCGCTCGGCAGTGAGCATGCGTGTGTTGTGTGCCCTACTCCGTCGATCCCATGACGCGGACGCCGCGACGTTGAGGGCGCTCTCCAGATACATCACTGTTCATCATTAACAAACAGGCCACGCGAATGCGACACGAACCGCCTTCCCTTGGGAATCGCCCCACCGACAGC
>DASTWH010000339.1:0-12922 GCA_035758735.1 Gaiellaceae bacterium | reverse complement strand
GTGGATCTCGATGCGCTCGACGGCGATTTCTCATCTCTCGTCGAGGCGTATCGAGACGAGCTCGCGCGTCTCCATGTGCGAGACCGCGACGGTATGCGGCGCGACGCGGTCGAACGGCTCCGCGGTGACCTGGATGCATGGACTGGCGCGCCGCTCTTCGCGTACGGCTTCGAAGATCTCACGGGTGCGGAGTGGGCACTCGTCGAGACGCTCGCGGCACGCACCGACGTCACCGTGTCCATTCCGTACGAGCCGGGGCGAGCCGCGTTCGGCGCCCTGACCCGGACGGTCGAGGATCTCGCGGCCCTCGCGGGCCCAAGCATCGAAGAACTGCCGCGCGGGTCGACCACGACGACTCCTCCCGCGCTCGGCCATCTCGAGCAGCACGTCTTCACGGACGACGTGATGATCGGGCCTCCACTCGACGGCTCGCTTCGCTTCCTCGAGGGCGCCGGCACGCGTGGAACGGTCGAGCTCGTCGCGAGCGAGGTCGCCGCGTTGCTGCGCGGCGGCACCACGGCCGCGAGCGTCGCGATCGTGTGCGAGTCGGTCGACCGCTGGCGCGCGCCGCTCGAGGCGGCGTTCGCGCAGTTGGAGATCCCCTTCGGAGTAGAGCATCCGCGCCGACTCGGCGACTCGGCCGTCGGCGGATCTCTGATCTCGGTCCTTCGCTACGAGTGGCTCGGTGGCGGCCGGCGCGACCTGTTCACATTCCTGCGCTCGCCGTTCTCGGGGCTGGAGCGCCGCTCTGTCGACTTCGTGGAAGGGCGCTTGCGTGGACGCGCGGTCGCCGATCCGGCGCGCGTCGAGGAGGAGAGCGAGAAGTTGCGCGGCGCTCCGGTGCCGGCGCTCGCCGAGCTTCGAGGGATCGAGGATCCGATCGCCGGCGCCCAGGCACTGCTCTCGCTCATGGTGCGAAATGCATGGGGGTTGGAGTCACCTCCGACAAGTGACGACGCGCGACTGGACGCGAGGGCGTACCGCGCTGCGGAGCGCACCCTCGGTGAGCTCGCTGCGCTCCGCGCGGGCATCGCCGACGTGTCGCGCGATGACGTGCTCGCGGCGCTCGAACGCACGCGTGTGGCGCCCGACAGCCCGTCGCAGGGTCGCGTGGCCGTGCTCGATCACGAGCGAGCGCGCACGCGGACGTTCGAGGTGGTGTTCGTGCTCGGTCTCGAGGAAGGCGCCTTTCCTCGTCGCGGTCGACCCTCACCGCTGTTGAGCGATGAGCTTCGCGCCGAGCTCGGAGGCAGGCTCGAGCGCCCCGACGCAGTCGCACGCGACCGCTACCTCTTCTATACGACGAGCACGCGGGCGACGCGCCGTCTCGTCCTCGTCCGGGAGGCCGCGGGCGACGAAGGCGTTCCCCGCGAGCCGAGCCCGTTCTGGGAGGACGTTCGGTCGTTGTTCGACGAGGCCGATGTCCAGCGTGCGACGAGGCGCCGATCGCTGTCCGCGCTGACGTGGCCGCTCGAGTCTGCCCCGAGTGAGCGAGAGCGGCTGCGGGCGCTCGTCAGGCTCGCGTCCGACGACGAGGGCGGCGCGAACGCGCTTGCGGCGGCGAACGACTGGTCGCGGCGCCTCGGGCGGGCGAAGGGCGCGTTCGACAGGACGACCGCCCTGCGAAGCCCGAGCGTGATCGCGCCGTTCGCGGCGAAGCAGGTCTTCTCGGCCACCGAGCTCGAGCGCTTCGCCGATTGCTCGTCGGCATGGCTCGTGGAGCGCGTCATCGATCCGAAGAAGATCGACGCGGAGCCCGACCCCATTCTCCGCGGCTCGGTAGTGCACACGACGCTGAACAGGTTCTATGCGTCGCTTCCGCGGGAGCTCGACGCGGAGCGCGTGACACCCGAGAACCTCGACGCGGCGATAGAGCTCGTGCATCGCTGCCTCGAGGCTGCGCTCGAGTCCGGCGTCCGGCTCGATCTCACCGCGCTACAAGAGGCCGAGTTGCGGCACACGCTGCGCGCGGACCTCGAGGGCTTCCTGCGGGACGAGGCGGCATCCGACGTGCAGTTCGTGCCTCGGAGGCTGGAGGTCGCGTTCGGGTCTGAGCGCGCGGCGCCCGAGCTGCAGCGTGGGCTTCCGCTCGGGGACGACCTCTGGCTTTCGGGGAAGATCGACCGGATCGACATCGACCCGTTCTCGGCGCGCGGGATCGTCCAGGACTACAAGTCGGGCAAGAGCGCGCATTCGGCGCGGGACATCGATCGCGAGTTCCGCCTCCAGATCCCGCTCTACGTCCTCGCGCTCCGAGACCTGGTCGGCGTCGAGCCGCTCGGCGGCGTCTATCGGGCACTGGCCGGCCGGCGGCTGACGCGCGGGATGCTTCGTGAGACGGCCCGAGAGGATCTTCCGGGCTTCGCGAAGGACGACTACCTCGACGAGGACGCGTTCTGGAGCCAGGTCGAGGCCGCACGCGACCGGGCTGCCGACAACGCCGCACGCATCCAGGCGGGTGACGTGCGCCACGACCCCAAGGGGGACGGGTGCCCGCCATGGTGTGACCTGTGGCCGATCTGCCGGGTGGCCCGGGCGTGACGGTCGTGGAGTCGGAGGCGGGTCTCAACGAGGAGCAGCTCGCCGCCGTCGAGGAGGATGGGTCGGTCTTCGTCTCCGCAGGCGCGGGCACCGGCAAGACGTCCGTGCTCGTCGAGCGGTACGTCCGCGCGGTCTGCGAGCGGGGCATCGACGTCGAGTCCATCCTCGTCATCACGTACACCCGCAAGGCGGCGGGTGAGCTGCGGACGCGGATCCGCGCCTCCCTCCGCGAGCGAGGGCGACCGGATCTCGCGCGTGAGCTCGACGGCGCCTGGATCTCGACGATTCACGGGTTCTGCGCGCGCTTGCTGCGCGCCCATCCGTTCGCGGCTGGTCTCGACCCGCGGTTCCGCGAGCTCGAGGACGCCGGCGCTGCGGTGCTTCGCGGCGAGGCGTTCGACCGTGCGCTTCAGGAGTTCTGCGCGGGCGGCGATCCGGAGCGCATGAGGCTCCTCGCGACGTATCGGGCGGACGGCCTGCGGCGAATGCTGACGGGTGTGTACGAGACCCTGCGCTCGGCGGGGCGCGATCTCGTCCTGGAGCTTGGCGAGCGCGCCAGCACGGGCGATGCGGTGGGGACGCTGCGGAGGGAGGCGCAGGCGCTCACGGACGATGCCGCGGCGACAGCGACTCAGCGTGGGAACGCGGCAGAGCTGCTCCACGTGCTCGGCGAGGGCGCGACTCCCGAGCGCCTTGTCGACCTCTCGGCATTCGCGAGCAAGGGAGCCCGTGCCGCCTCGTTCGAGCAGGCGCGGAAGGCGGCCGAGCGGGCTGCGCTCGAAGAGCTCGCGGCTTCCGACCGTGAGCTTCTGCAAGAGCTGCTCGAGCGCTTCGGCGAGGCGTACGCGGCGGCGAAGCGGCGCGAGTCGGTCGTCGACTTCGAGGATCTCCAACTCGCGGCACGAGACCTGCTGCGTGACGACGACGAGGTTCGAGAGGCGACGCAGCTCCGCTTCCGCACGGTGATGGTCGACGAGTTCCAGGACACGAACCGTCTGCAGTGCGAGCTGATCGACCTCGTGGCGCATCCCGAACACAGTGAGGTCTTCACCGTCGGCGACGAGTTCCAGTCGATCTACGGCTTCCGGCACGCGGACCTCGAGGTCTTTCGCGAGCGACGCGAGCAGGCGCCGAGCCTGCTCTCGTTGGCACGCAACTACCGGTCGCGACCGCAGGTCCTGTCCGCGGTCAACCATCTCTTCGGCGACGAGTTCGGCCACGACTACCAGCCGCTCGCCGCCTCCGCGGAGTTCTCGGATCCCGTCTTCGGGCATCCGGTGGAGCTTCTCGTCACGGACAAGTCGAGCTTCATCGGCACGAACGAGCACTGGCGCACCGGTGAGGCCCGTCGGATCGCGGCGCGCGTCCGCGAGCTCGTCGACTCCGGAGAGGCGGATCCAGGCGAGATCGTCGTGCTCTTCGCCGCAGGCACGGATGCCGAGCGATACGAGGAGGCGCTTCGCCGAGAAGGCCTCCCGACCTACCGGGCGACCGGCCGCGGCTACTTCGGTCAGCAGCAGGTCGTCGATCTGCTCGCGTACCTGCGACTTCTCCACAACCGCTACGACGACGTCGCGCTCGCGACCGTGCTCGCGTCTCCCTTCGTCGGAGTCTCGAACGACGCGCTCGTCCTCATGCGCCGGAACGCCACGAGGAGGCCGCTCTTCACGGCACTCGAGCGAACGCTTCCCGAGCACCTGGCCGAGAGCGACGAGCGCCTGCTGCGAGCCTTTCTCCAGCGCTACGAGCGGCTCGTGCGAGCATCGACCCGCGTCCGCCTCGAGGAGCTCTGCGAGCGCATCGTCAGCGAGCACGATTACGACCTCGCCGTTCTCGCGCGCTGGGACGGCGCCCGCCGCTTCGCGAACATGCGCAAGCTCGGACGGCTCGCGCGCGACTACGAGACCGTGCGGGGCTCGGACATCGAAGGCTTCGTCCGCTTCGTCCGGGAGCAGGATGCGCTCGGCGCGAAGGAGCTCGAGGCGGTCGCCGAGGAGGAGGGGGGAGGAGCGGTTCGGCTCCTGACGATCCATGCCGCCAAGGGGCTCGAGTTCAAGGTCGTGATCGTCGCCGATGCCGGGCGCGACACGGGAGGGCCACGAGGAACGGACGAGATCGTCGCGCTCTCGGATGGACGTTTCGGATTCCGGATGCTGCACCCGACACGGGGGAGGCGCGAAGGCGTCTTCGCCTGGGACGACGTGAAGGAGGAAGCGAGCAGGCAGGAGAAGGACGAGCGTCTGCGCCTCTACTACGTCGCGATGACGCGGGCGATCGACCGCCTCATCGTGTCCGGCGCGATCGACCCGGCGCGTACCGCCGACCGCGGCACGCCGATCGGCTGGGTGCTCGACCGCCTCGACGCGTACCAGACCGTGATCGAGGCGGACGAGACGCCGGTCGAGCTCGATCGTGGCGACGCCCGCTTCGTGCTGACGGTGAGTCGTCTTTCGCCGGCCAGTGACGAACCGCCGGCCGCCGATCCCGACGGCAGCGCCGACGAGCTGCAGCTCGCGCTGTTCGACGAGCTGCCCGCCGGGCGTCCGCGTCTCGGCATCGAGCTGCAACCGCTCGCCGAGATCCCGGCGCCGCGCCCACACGACGTCCGCCGCCTCTCGTACAGCGCTCTCGCGCTGTTCGAGCGCTGCTCGTACCGCTACTACGCCGAGCGAGTGCTCGGCCTGCCGCCGCGTCCGCGCGGCTGGGTCGGGGACGGAGAACGCACCGGGCTCGCCGCGACCGAGCTCGGGGACGCCGTCCATCGCCTCCTGGAGCTCGTCCCGCTCGACGCTCCGACCGCGCCATCCCGTGACGATCTCGACCGCGCTGTCCGCGGGTGGTACCCGGACGTCTCGCAGGAGGAGCTCGCGCGGATCGGCGAAATGGTCGACGCGTACTGCCGCTCGGATCTCGCGAGCCGCATCGCCGGCCTGCAGGGCGCACGGCCCGAACGACCGTTCACGTTCGAGCACGACGGCGTCGTGATCCGCGGCCGGCTCGACGTCCTCTGGCGAGAGGGCTCACGCGCGGTCGTCGTCGACTACAAGTCGAACGTCCTCGAGGGACGATCGCCCGCGGAGATCATCGAGGCCGAGTACTCGCTGCAGCGGCTCGTCTACGCGCTCGTGTGTCTCCGGGCAGGAGCGGAGGAGGTGGAGGTCGCGTACCAGTTCCTCGAGCAACCCGACGACATCGCGTCGACGACCTTCACCGTCGCCGACGTTCCCGCGCTCGAGGCCGAGCTCTCCGCGGCGATCGTGCGCATCCGCGCGGGCGAGTTTCGCCCGACGCCGAGCGAGTTCGCGTGCTCGGACTGCCCGGCGCTCGATCTCGTCTGCGCCGGCCCGAGGCTCGCCGTCGCGCGATAACGTCGCGCCGTGCGCGTCGCCGCGATCAGCGACATCCATGGGAACCTCCCCGCACTGGAGGCCGTGCTCGCCGAGATCGACCGAGAGGCGGTCGAGGAGATCGTGGTCGCCGGCGACACGGCGCATGGGCCGTGGGCCGCAGAGATCGTCGATCTCCTCGCGGAGCGCGAAGCGCGCTGTGTTCGTGGCAACGCCGATCGCGAGGTCGTGACGCGCAGCGATCGATTCGGGCCGCTCGCGCCCTGGAGCGCCGATCGGCTCGGGGAGCGCCGGCTCGGGGTCGTCGCGAGCTGGCCGCTGACCGTGGAGCTCTCGATCGACGGGCTCGGTGACGTTCTCGTTTGTCACTCGACGCCGACGTCGGACGACCCCATCTACACGAGGATCACGCCGGACGAGGATCTCGTCGGCATCTTCGAGGACGTTGCCGCGGACCTCGTCGTGTGCGGCCACACGCACATGCAGTACGACCGCACGTTGTCGTCGGGGCTCCGTGTCGTGAACCCCGGCAGCGTCGGTATGCCGTACGAGGGAGCGCAGGGAGCGTACTGGGCGCTCCTCGGGCCCGATGTCGCATTCCGCCGCACCACGTACGACGTCGAGGCCGCGGTCGCGGCGATCGAGGTTCTCGGCGTGCCCTTGGACGGCCGCATGCTCGAGCAGCTCGTGGATCCGCCGGACTCGGAGGAGACGACCGAGTACTTCGAGTCGGTTCGTGGCGCGTAGCTACGTCCGTGAGGCGCGGCGCCGCGGCCTGGGACGTCGTCGCGAGCGCATCGGCCCGATCATCGAACGGCTTGCGGAGGAGCACTCGGACGCGGAGATCGCACTGCGGTTCCGCTCGGACCTCGAACTGCTCGTGTCGGTGATGCTGTCGGCGCAGACCACGGACGTGAACGTGAACCGCGTCACTCCGGCGCTGTTCGAGAAGTACCGGAAGCCCGAGGACTACCTCGCGGTTCCCGTCGAGGAGCTCGAGCGCGACATCTACGCGACGGGCTTCTTCCGGCAGAAGTCCAAGGCGATCCGGGGGACGATGCGCGTGCTCATCGAGGAGTTCGACGGGCGCGTACCCCGGCGCCTCGAAGAGCTCGTGCGCCTGCCGGGCGTGGCGCGCAAGACGGCGAACGTCGTCGCCTCGGAGCTCGGCCACGCGCAGGGAATCGTGGTCGATACCCACGTGCGCCGCCTGTCGCAGCGTCTCGGTCTCACGCGCAACGAGGATCCGGTGAAGATCGAGCGCGACCTCCAGCGGGTCGTCCCGCGCCCTGACTGGGCGCGGTTCCCGCATCTCCTCATCTGGCACGGGCGCCGTGTCTGCAACGCGAGGCGACCGCTGTGCCAGGAGTGCGTCATCGAGGATCTCTGTCCTTCGTCGCGTCTCCGCGCCTAGCGAAGCTCCGCCTCGCTCAGATCCACCTGCGCCAGCGGAAGAGCGCGACCTGCACGAGCGTCGACACGACGATGAGGCCCATCGACGTGCCGACCGTCCAGTAGCCGCGCTCGAACTCGCTGGCGAAGTTCTGGCCGTAGAACCCGACGACGAGGGACGGGACGAGCACGAGCGAGGCGATGACCGTGAGCTTCTTGCCGACCTCGTTCTGGCTCTCGGCGATCTTCGACTGCAGGTGGTCGCGAACGCCGGCGAGGAGGTCGCGTGCGACGTCCAGTTCCTCGGTGATCCGGACGAGCGTGTCGTACGTGTCGGCGAACATCCGCTCCACGGAGGGCGGGAACAGCTCCGGGTCGCCGACGTCGATGCGACCGTCGATGATCCGGCGGATCGCCGCTCGGGTCGCCGACACCGTGCGGCGACGGTTGAGGAGTCGGTGTCGCAGTTCCGACAGACGCAGGCGCACACTGGACGGTCGAAGCTCGTCGATCTCGTCCTCCAGCGCGTCGATCTCCGCGTAGACGGCATCGAGTAGGTCGAGGTATGTGTCCACCACGTCGTCGACGAGGCGATGGACAAGCATTCCAATGGTGTTGCCCGCCTCGTCGGCCGCATGGAGGGCGCCGACGTCGAAGCTCGCGCCGTCCACCGTCCCCTTTCGCACGGTGATGAGGCGGTCGGCCGTTGCGACGAAGCACACTTCCTGGTGCGCCGGCTTCTCTTCCAGCGTGACGATCGGGACGAGGACGCCGAAGACGTACGCGCCGTGATCCTCGATGAGAGGCCGCGGCTCACGTCCCCCGGCCGCAGATGTTGCGAGCGCTTCGAGCACGTCGGGATCCACGCCCGAGGGAAGGACGGATTCGACCTCCGTGCGAGACGGGTCGACGAGGTCGAGCCAACGCGCGCTCATCGACCGCGAGGGTAGAGAGCGCCTCGGCCGGAGCGTCTAGGCCGGGACTGCCGTGACCTCGGGGTGGTGGCGCTGCTCCTCGAGCCAGCGCTGCGCGTCGAGGGCTGCCATCGTCCCCGACCCGGCTGCGGTGACCGCCTGCCGGTAGGTGTGGTCCTGGACGTCCCCGGCGGCGAAGACCCCCGCGATGTTCGTGTAGGTCGACCGCGGCTCCGTGACGAGGTACCCCGCCTCGTCGTGGTCGAGCCAGTCGAGGAACAGCGCCGTGTTCGGGTCGTGCCCGACCGCGACGAACAGTCCGTCCGCCTCGATCTCCGTCGTCTCCCCGGTCACGGTGTCCCGAAGCCTGACGCCGGTCATGTGGCCGTTCTCTGCTCCGAGCACCTCGTCGACCTCGGCGTTGAGGACGAACTCGACCTTCTCGTTCGCGCGGGCGCGGTCGACCATGATCGGCGAGGCGCGGAACTCGTCGCGGCGGTGGACGATCACGACCTTGCGCGCGAACCGGGTCAGGAACGTGGCCTCCTCCATCGCCGAGTCGCCGCCGCCGACGACGACCACGACCTTGTCGCGGAAGAACGCGCCGTCGCAGGTCGCGCAGTACGAGACCCCGCGACCCTGGAGTGTCTGCTCGGACGGCAGCCCGAGCTGACGCGCGCTCGCGCCCGTCGCGACGATCACCGAGTCCGCCCGATGCTCCGTGTCCCCGACGTAGACCCGGAACGGGCGCTCGGAGAAGTCCACGCGCGTGACGTCGTCGGTGACGAACTCGGCGCCGAACCGCTCGGCTTGGCGCCGGAAGTCGGCCATCATCGTCGGGCCCATGACGCCGTCGGCGTAGCCCGGGTAGTTCTCGACGTCGCTCGTGATCATGAGCTGTCCGCCCCAGTTGAATCCCTCGATCACGAGGGGCTGCAGATTCGCCCTCGCGGTGTACAGGGCCGCGGTGTATCCGGCGGGACCGCCGCCGATGATGATCACGTCACGAACGTCGTCCACTCTCTCTCCTCAGACGAAGCGTAGCCCCCGCTCTCCCGGAGGCACGCTGATTCTCAACGAATTGCCAGAGGTCGCTGTTCCACTCGCTCATGCGGCGTCGGCGCCCGCCGGCACCTCTTCGAGCGAAGGCTGGGCGGGATCCATGAGCTCGGCCGCGGCGAGCGAGCGCGTCTGGCGATCCACTGGCTGCACCTCCGGAGGCTCGATCCCGGAGATCCCGTGCTGCTCGAACCGCCGCGCCTGGACGAGCACCTGGCGCTCGAGCGACCCGACCGTCTTGTTGTAGGCATCGACGGCGCCGTCGAGTGTCCGGCCGAGTTTTGCGAAGTGGGTGCCCATCGTCGACAGCCGCTTGTACAGCTCGCGACCGAGAGCCGACACCTCGCGCGCGCTCTCCGCGATCGTCTCCTGCTGCCAGGTCATCGAGACGGTTCGGAGCAGCATCATCAGCGTACTCGGGGACGCAAGGATGACGTTCGAGCTCCACGCGTACTCCTGGAGTGAAGGGTCGTGCTCGTGCGCCGTGCGCAGGTACGACTCGTCGGGGAGGAACATCACGACGAGATCGGGTGACGGCTCGAACTGGCGCCAGTACGCCTTCGCCGAGAGCTTGGTCACGTGCTCTCGAACCTGGCGTGCATGGTCGGCGAACAACCGCTCGCGCTGTGCCTCGTCGGATGTCTCGAAGGCGTCGAGGTACGCGCTGAGGGGAGCCTTGGCATCGACGACGACGTGCTTGCCACCAGGGATCCGCACGACGAGATCGGGTCTCAATGTCCCGTCGTCCGTCGACGTCGTCGCTTGCGACACGTAGTCGCAGTACTCGACCATGCCTGCGAACTCGACGACGTTCCGGAGCTGCGCCTCGCCCCACCGCCCACGAACGTGCGGCGTTCGCAGCGCATTCGTGAGGCTCCCGGCCCGCTCGGACAGGGTGGCGACCTGGGTCTGCAACGCGCCGTACGACTCCTGGCGAACTCGCTCGACGCTCTGCAGCTGCTTGTCCATTCGCTCGAGTGACTCCTTGAGCGGGCGCACGTGGCCGGTGAGGTGCGTCTCGGCGAGCTCGAGGAAGCGCGCACTGTTCGCATCGAGCGCCTGGGTCGAAAGCGCCTTGATCGCGGTCTCGAGGCGCTCGTCGCGCGACCCGCGCTCGACCTCGAGCTCCGCCTCCGCGCCTGCGAGTGCGCGCTCGAGCTGGATCACCTCCTGCACGCGCCGTCGACGCTCGACGAGCGACGGCCGGACCGCGACGAGAACCACGGCTGCTCCGACTGCGAGTCCGATGAGAAGCGCTGGGATGACCATAGAGCCGACCCACGGTAATCCGGCGGGCGGACGGCGTTTCGTACGCAACGCGGGCTGAACCGGGGCCGCTGCTACCCTCGCGCCCGGCATGGCCGACAAACCCCGCGTCAAAGCGCCGAAGCAGCGCACAGCCTCCGCCGACGAGAGCGCTCGTCGCAGGAAGACGTTGACGATCGTCGCCGTCGTCGGCGGCCTCGCGCTCGGCCTCGCCGCTGTGGCAGCGGCGCTCGGGATGGTCGGCGGCGGCGGTGCGAAGACCGATACCGCGGGGCTCAGAACCGCGCTCAAGAACTCGGGGTGCACGCTGCAGGTCGCTCCAGCGCTGGAAGGGGCCCACTCGATCACGGATCCGTCCCAGACCTCGCCCGTGTGGAACACCGACCCGCCGACGAGCGGTCCGCACTACGCGGTCGCCGCGATCTTCGGGATCTACGAGGACGAGCTCGAGATGGCCCGCGTCGTGCACGACCTCGAGCACGGCGGCATCTACATCCTCTATGGGAAGGACGTCCCGGACGCGACGGTCGAGCAACTGCGCGCGTTCTACGAAGACCACAAGACCGGAACGATCATGGCGCCGCTCGACCGTCTCGGCGACAAGTTCGCCCTCGGTGCGTGGGTCGTGGACGGCGACACGCACAACGGCTTCCTCGCGAAGTGCACGAGCTTCGACGAGGACAGCACTGCGACGTTCTTCCGGTCGTTGCAGTTCCGCGGCCCCGAGCGCTTCGATCCGAGCCAGCTCCAGCCCGGTATGTGACGCAAGAGCGGCACGCCGCTAGCGCGACGTCCCGCTCGCGAAGTCCCCTGAACCGCCGGCGCTGGCGTGGCTGCGGTCGTCGTGAAGCGACGTACACTCCGGCACGCCGGGGTGGCGGAACGGGTGAGACGCGCCCGCCTTAAAAGCGGGTGTCCCCTCGGGGGCGTGCGGGTTCGAGTCCCGCCCCCGGCATCACCCGCTTTCCCCGCAGGAAGAGGATCTGCGAGTGCAGATCCTCTTCCGCGAAAGATCCCTGAAGCGCGGCTGCTGCGCAGCCGCGATCGTCGTGACTCTCATTGGCGCGGGCAATTCCCGAGCCTGCCTTGACGCTAGACTCGGCCGGCCGTGGCGAGCCCTCCGGAAGCGCTTGCCCATGCCCAGCTCGAGTGGGACACGCCGCTGTACCGCATGGCGGTGGCGCAGTTCGACCAGGCCGTTCCGGTGGCGGACATTCCCGACGACGTCGCCGAGCGCCTGAGATTTCCCGAGCGGTCGACGATCGTCTCGGTCCCCGTCCGGATGGACGACGGGAGGCGAGTCGTCTTCCCCGGCTATCGGGTCCAGCACTCCAGCATCATCGGACCGACGAAGGGCGGCATCCGCTACGACCCCGAGGTGACGCTCGGCGAGTGCGCCGCGCTCGCCATGTGGATGACGTGGAAGTGCTCGCTCCTCCGACTGCCGTACGGCGGCGCGAAGGGCGGCGTGCGCTGCGATCCACGCGCACTCTCACTGGCCGAGCTCGAGCGACTCACCCGTCGTTTCACGTCCGAGCTGCTGCCGATCATCGGCCCCCAGGAGGACATCCCCGCTCCGGACATGGCCACGAACGAGCAGACGATGGCCTGGATGATGGACACGTACTCCATGCAGCGCGGCTACGCGGTGCCCGAGATCGTGACGGGGAAGCCGATCTCGATCGGGGGCTCCGTCTTCCGCCAGGAGGCTACGGGCGCGGGGGTGGTCATGGTCATCGCGCGCGCCTGCGACCGGCTCGGCTGGGCGCTGACCGATCAGCGATGCGTCGTCCAGGGCTTCGGGAACGTCGGAGGGGTCGCCGCGGCCGAGCTGCACGCGCTCGGCGCGACGGTGATCGCGGTCTCGGACGTCTCGGGCGGCCTTCACTCCGCCGGCGGGCTCGACATCGCTGCACTCCATGCGTACGTCCGCGAGCACGGCTCGCTCGAGGACTGCGACGCGGGCTCACGGCTCACGAACGACGAGCTGCTCGAGCTCGACTGCGACATCCTCGTCCTCGCTGCGCGCGAGGATCAGATCACCGCCGAGAACGCGCCGAGGCTGCGGACGCGGCTCATCGCCGAGGGCGCGAACGGCCCGACGTCGCTCGAGGCGGACGCGATCCTGTGGGAGCGCGGCATCCCCGTCCTGCCGGACATCCTCACGAACGCCGGCGGCGTCACGGTCTCGTACTTCGAGTGGGTACAGGACATCGGCCGCTTCTTCTGGGATCGCGACGAGATCCGCGCGCGCCTGGCGGAGAAGATGGGCACGGCGTTCGACCGCGTCTGGGACCTCGCAGAAGACCGCCAGATCACGCTGCGCGGAGCGGCGCTGGTCAGCGGGATTCGCGAGGTGGCTGCCGCTCTCGAGGCGCGAGGCCTCTTCCCGTGACGACCCTC
>DASTWH010000307.1:0-13952 GCA_035758735.1 Gaiellaceae bacterium | reverse complement strand
CAGATCGGCATCGGCGCCACGTGGCGGACGTGTGCAAGGGCGCCCGGGTCGAACAGGTCGACCTCGAGCCAGAGGAGGTCGAAAGGCTCGAGCGCCTTCGCGACGCGCATACATCCCTCGGGCTCGAGGTTGAAGTTGAGGTCGACGATCGGGCGGGCGGCGCCACGCGTTCCTTGGGCGAATGCCTCGAGCAGGCGCAGGAGCGCGTCCGCGATCTCGTCCGCGCGCAGGGTGCCGCCGCCCTCGTTGAACCCGGGCATGAGCACCTTCGGTTCCTCGCCGGGCACGACGACGTTGGTCTTGAACGCCGCGTAGCCGGCGTCGACGACCTCACGGCCGAGCGCGGCGACGTCCTCGTACGACGCCAGCTTCGGCGTCCCCGTCACCTCGAACGCTCGTGCACGCGTCGTGCCGCAGTGCGACCAGTACATCGGGATCGTCTCGCGCGTCGGGCCGCCGAAGAGCTCGTACACCGGCACGCCGAGCGCCTTCGCCTTGACGTCCAGGAGCGCGTTCTCGATCCCCGCGAGCGCCTTCGCGATCACCGAGCCGGGGCTCTGGCGCGTCGCGCGGTAGAGATCCCAGTAGATCGCCTCCACCGGCCGCGGGTCGCGGCCGACCACGAGCGGCGCCAGATCCTCCACGATCCCCGCGAGCCCGCGCGGCGAGCCGTGCGAGTCGGTGATCTCCGCCCAGCCGACGAGCCCGTCGTCCGTCGTCGCCTTCAGGAAGATCCAGGGTCGCCAGCCGGCGTCACAGGTGAGCGTCTCGAGCGAGGCGACTTTCACGAGGGCGGAGCATAGGGAGGGCGCCCGACTTCGGGGAGCGTGGCGTCGCCGGAGGCGACGAGCCGCTCGGCGCGCTCCCAGTCGTCCTCGTCGTCGACGTTGAACCCCTCCAGGCCGCGTGTGAGGAACGGAGCGAGCACGTTCCCCTCGCGCGTCCCCGTGTCGGTAACCACTCGCGTCCAGGCGATCTCGAGGGCGCTGTTCTGCGAGTAGACCTCGGGGAGCGCCTGATACTGGCCCGCGTGCCATGCGACGTCGAGCTCGGACTGGTCGAGGAGCGGCGCCATCGTGCGGCCGTCGCCGGAGAGAAGCCACATCTTCCCGGGGTGTTGCTTCACGAGCTCGACCGCCCGGATCGAGTCGGCCTCCGGCGTCCCGAGGAGCTGCTCGAGACCGCGGCGCACGACGTCAGGGCCGCGGAACGGGTTCGTCGCCCGAACGAGTGCGAAGAGCTCGTAGCGCTGCTCCAGATGCTCGAGCGTGTACGCGAGCCACTCGATGTCGGGAGAGGTCGAGGTCGCGTACTCGGACGGCCGGAGGAACGGGACGTCGGCTCCGTACCAGCGGGCGACGTCGGCGATGTCCTCGGAGTCCGTCGAGACGACGACGCGCTCGAAGCAGCCGCTCTGACGGGCTGTCTCGATCGCGTAGGCGAGGAGCGGGTGACCGGCGAGCGGCCGGACGTTCTTCTGCGGCACCCGCTCGGAGCCGGAACGGGCCGGGACGAAGGCGACCGCGGACGGGGTGCTCACCGCAGACCGGCTGCGACGGCGAGCTCGGTCAGCGTCGAACATGGCACGTCGAGCCGCTCGGCCGTCCGCAGCACGCCTCCGAGGATCGCGTCGAGCTCGGAGCGCCGTCCCGCGACGACGTCCCGCGCGGCGGAGGTGGTGGTCTCGTCGGCCATCTCCTCGATGATCGCCCACTGCGCAGCAGGCCGCAGCGAGACACCGTCCGCCTCCGCGACGGCACACGACTCGACGAGCGCGGCGTCGAGCTTCGGGCGCCACTCCGGATCCGTTCGCAGCTCGCCGACGGTTCGCCCGGACACGGAGGTCACGGCCGCGAGCGGGGCGATCCGCGCCAGCTTGTGCCAGAGGACGCGCTTCTCGTTCTGACCGACCCTCACGTCGATGCGCCCGCGTCGGATCAGGTCCGCGGCGGCCTCGACCTCCGCCCGCGAGAGGCTCTCCGACGCGATCGTGACGACCGGGGCGAGCGTCGCCTCGATGATCTGGACTCGCCCGGCGCGGTACGCCTGGAAGTGGGAGATGCTCCCCGCTGCGACGCGGCCGTCGAAGCGGGACTTGAGCACGTCCATGTGCTCGAGGCCGTTCAGCAGGGGCACGACCACGCCGCGCTCGACGGCGCTCGGGTCGACCCGCTCGATCGCGTCGTCGAGACCCGGGGCCTTGACGGTCACGAGGAGGAGGTCGACCGGCTTCGCGAGCTGCTCGACCACCTCGACGCGGGCGGTGAGTGTCCCCTCCGGCGACTCGACGACGAGGCCCGCGAGGGCGACGAGCCCGGCCGCCTCGGGATGAGCGACGCAGATCACCTGAACGCCGGCATTCGCGAGCCGGACGGCCAGCGATCCCCCGACGGCGCCTGGGCCGAGGACTGCTGCCGTGTTGTTCATGCCTTCGCCGGATCGACCACGAGATTCACGACCTTCGGATCGGAGTACACGTCGAGCGACTCGATCCCTGCCTCCCGCCAGCCGGTGCCCGAGTCCTTGACGCCGCCGAACCCCATGTGCGGCTCGGACCCATGCGTGCCTGCGTTCACGACCACGACGCCCGCCTGAACGCGTTCCGCGAACCGCATCGCGCGGTGGACGCTGGCCGTGTGCACGGCCGCCGTGAGGCCGTACGGGGAGTCGTTCACGAGCGCGATCGCCTCGTCGAGGTCGACCACGCGGTACAGCACGGTCACCGGGCCGAACAGCTCGACCTGCGAGATGGGAGCGTCGGGCCCCGCGCCTTCGACGACGGTGGGCGCGAGGTACCACCCCGGGTGCTCGAGACGAGTCCCACCCGCGAGCACCGTCGCGCCCGCGTCGCGGGCCCCCTCGATGCTCGCGAGCATCCGCTCGAGCGACTCGCGGCTGATGACGGGCTGCGGCTCCACGGTTTGGACGGCGGCGGCGAGCCGCTCGCGGAACGCGTCGTAGACCGCGTCGAAGACGACGATCCGGCTCGCGGACGCGCAGCGCTGCCCGGCGTTCGAGAAGGCCGACGCGACGGCCCAGCGGACGGCGTTGTCGAGGTCGGCGTCGTCGCACACGACGAGCGCGTTCTTGCCGCCGAGCTCGAGGCAGGTCTTCGCCAGACGGCGCGCCGCCACCTCGTTGATCGCACGTCCCGTCGCCGCCGAGCCGGTGAAGCTCACGAGGTCCACGTCCGGGTGCGCCACGAGGGGCGCTCCGGCCTCGCCTCCGAGGCCGTGCACGACGTTGAGGACTCCGGGCGGAACTCCTGCCTCGAGAGCGAGCTCCGCGAAGAGCGAAGCCGAGGCCGGCGTGTGCTCGGACGGCTTCACGACCGCGGCATTGCCGCAGAAGATCGCCGGGAACGCCTTCCAGGCGACGTTGGGCAACGGTGTGTTGAAGCTCATCACGAGCGCCGCGACGCCGAGCGGCTGCCGCACGGTGAGGACGGTGCGATTGGCCATCGACGCAGTCGTCGTCCGTCCGTACGAGCGGCGCCCCTCGCCCGCGATGAACAGGCCCATCTCGACCGCGGCATCCGTTTCCCCGAGTGCGAGCTCCGCGGGCTTCCCCGTCTCCTCCACGACGAGGGACGACGCCTCGTCGCGCCGCTCGCGCAGGAGGAGGGCGAGCTCACGCACGACGTCTCCGCGGGCGACGGCAGTCCGCTCGGCCCACGCGGGCTGCGCCTCCCGTGCCGCCGCAACGGCGTCGTCGACATCCTCGGAGGCCGACCGGGCGACGCGGCAGAGCACCGTCTCGTCCGCCGGGCGGAGCTTCTCGAGCCACTCGCCGGAGCGCGCGGGTGCGGCTCGCCCGTCGATGAGGTTGGTGACGTCGGCCAGCGCTACCAAGCGGACCAGCCGCCGTCGACGACGACGTTCGACCCGGTGACGTACGACGACGCGTCGGAGGCGAGGTACACGACCGCTCCGAGCGCCTCGTCCGCGTACATCATCCGACCCACCGGCGACCGCTGTGCCCATGCGTCGAGGAACTCCTGCTCCTGGTCGTTCCAGACACCCGCGAGCGTCAGGGTATTCACCCGCACGCCCGAGCCCGCCCAGTACGTGGCGAGGTAGCGCGTGAGGTTGAGGACCGCGGACTTCGAGACCGAGTACGCGACGGGCTTGACGAACGCCTCGCCACGGTCGCGCCGGAACTCGTAGACGTCCTGCACCGGGGAAAGGAGCCCGTAGACCGACGAGACGTTGACGATCGAACCTCGGCCCTCGTCCGCCATCGCTGCACCGACGACCTGGCAGCAGAGGAACGTCCCCTTCACGTTGACGTCCATCACCGCGTCGAACGACGCCTCGGGGTAGTCCTCGAACGGCCCGACCTCCTCGGCGGGCGCGTCCGGGGGCGAGTCGAGGGCGGCGTTGTTGACGAGGACCTGCGGGACTCCCCACTCGGCGACGACGCCGTCGAGCGCGCGCTGGATGGAGGACCGGTCGGTGACGTCGACGCTGAACGCCTTGGCTCCATCTGGCACGGGGCCGTCCGCGACGTCGAAGCTCGCGACGCGCACACCGCGCTCGGCGAGACCGGCGAGGTAGACCTGGCCGAGCTGACCCATCCCGCCCGTGACGATCGCGACGCGGCCCTCGAGATCGAAGAGCGGGTCGCTCACGCCGAGACCTCGACCCGAGCGAAGGGCGTCGCGTCGACCTCGATGCGAGGTCCACGCCGGTACTTGTCCTGCTTCCAGTTGCGACCCTCGCGACGGGCCTCGCGTACGCGCGGGTCGAGCGAGGGACGTCGCACGATCCGCCTGAGACGTCCGGCGAGGCCGCGGCGATAGGTCCCTCCCTCGTTGAGGTTCGGACGTCCTTCGGCCCAGTCGCTCCCGTCCTGCGAGCTGCGCCGGAGGAAGCAGACGTGGAGCATTCGCAAGGGATCGTCGTCCCAGGTCGTCGTCTCCGTCAGGTCGTCGACGCGCTGCCAGTCGTAGCCTGCCCGGAAGACCGGCTCGCCACCGTGCACCCGCTCCGGGCACCCGGTCCACGACTCGAGCGCGCCGAAGTTGAAGAGCTGCACGAGCGGACGTGACGGCGGAGCCATGAAGCCGGACGCGACGCCCGACTCGCCGTCGAGCCGATCGCAGTGCAGGACGTGCGCCCGCACCCGGAACGCATCCCGGTGCGCGCCATCGAGCAGCTCTCCCCGCATGCGCAGGAGACCGGCCGAGTCGAAGAGGCAGTCGCCGTCGACCACCAGCACCCACGTCGGGGTCCCGACGTACGGCTCGAGGTCGCGATGTGAGTCGCCGGCGTCGGCCGACTTACGCACGACGACGCGGTCGAGTTCGGACGAGAGGGTCGCGAGGATCTCGGGCGTCCGATCGTTCGACAGGTGGTCGAGGACGTGAACCAGGTCGCAGGCCTCGGCCACGTTGCGAATCGCCCGCTCGATGTGGACGTCCTCGTTCCTCACGAGGACGGATCCGACGATCCGAACGGCGCTCTGGCTCACGGGGCCGACGTCCGCTTCGCGTTCCAGACCGCGTCGCAGAACTCGCGCACACAGCCGTGGCCGCCGCGACGCTCGAGCACCAGCTCCGCGAGCGGAACCACGTCGGGCCACGCGTCGGCCGGGACCACCGGCAGGCCGACGATCTCGAGGCAGCCGGCATCGTTGACGTCGTTCCCGACGTACGCGGTTCGCTCGAGGGAGATCCCGCGACGTGCCGCCTCGTCGCGGAGGACCGGCGGCTTGTCGTCGACGCCCTGGATGCACGCAGCGCGGATCTTTTGCGCCCGGGCGCCGACCGCGGCATTGACCTCCATCGAGAGGACGAAGTGATCGACGCCGACGTCCTCGAGCCGCCGGAGGCCGAGGGCGTCCCCGCGCCAGCACGCGACGCTCTCCTCGCCGTGCTCGTTCGTCCAGACCCGGTTGTCGGTGAAGACGCCGTCGAAGTCGAAGACGACGAGCTCGATCTCGGTGAGAGACGTCACGCGTCCCGGGCGGCGACGGGCTGCTCGACCGGGTCGAGGTCGTCCTGCGCAACGGCCTGCTCGAACCCGAGTGGCCGGGCGAGCTTTCTCCCGACCAGATCGTCGAGCTCGTACGGCGGTAGGCCTCCGTCCGCGGGCGACTTCGCGACCAGGTCCCCGTGGCCGAGCACGTGCCCGGCCGGGAAGTCTCGCGTGGCGACGAGCTTCTTCCCCATCTTCTCGATCGGCCGCTCCTCGCCGGGGAGCGGTCGCTTCACTCCGTCGCCGACTGCGTCGGGAACGCGGTGGAGGTCGCGGACGAGCCTGCGCAGTCCCTCGGGCATGAGCGAGAACGCGTGGTCGGAGCCCTTCCAGGCGTGGTTGAGCGTGAAATGCTTCTCGATGACCCGCGCGCCGAGCATGTACCCGACCACCGACATCGCGATCCCGCTCTGGTGGTCCGAGAGGCCGACGACGAGGTCCGGGAAGCGCTCGCGGTACGTCTCGATCACGCCGAGGTTGAGCTCCTCCACCTCGCACGGGTACGACGCGGTGCACTGCATGATGCAGAGCTGCTCGTTCAGGGGGAGGATCGTGTCCACCGCCCGCTCGACGTCCTCGAGGGTGCCGCCTCCCGTGGAGAGGAAGATCGGGCGGCCGAACGCGGCGACGAAGCGAAGGAGAGGGGTGTTCGTGAGATCGCCCGAGGCGATCTTGAACGCCGGCATGTCGAGCCCCGCGAGGAAGTCCGCACTCGCCTCGTCGAAGACGGTGCCGAAGAGCGTCACGCCCTCCTCCCGGGAGAACTCGCGCAGCTCGAGCCAGTCGGCGGCCGACAGCTCGAGCGCCTCTCGGTGCTCGCCGTACGTCCGGCCGAACGAGTGCTCGTTGTCGTACGGCGCGTCGTAGAGCGCGCGCGTGTAGAGCGTGCGGTTGTCGCGCTTCTGGAGCTTCACCGCGTCGGCTCCGCACTCGCGGGCCGAGCGGACGAGCGCCTTCGCCTTCTCCAGGTCGCCCTGGTGGTTGTGGCCGATCTCGGCGATGACGTAGGCGGGGCCGTCCCGCGCGATGACCCTGCCGTCGACGACCAGCTCGCGCACGGGGCGATGGTACTAGGAGGGCCGAACGCGAAAGACCGTGACGCCGCCCACCTGCCGCCGGTCGAGGCCGAGCCCCTCCAGCGACGTTTCGGACACGCCCTCCCAGTCGGTTCCCGGCGCGAACTCCGGGTGGACGAGCACGGTTCGGACTCCGCGCCTGCGCAGCGCCGCCACCGAGCGCGTGTCCGGGAAGCCCGAGACCTCCCTGCGCAGCCGGTCGTAGCCGGTCGGATCGAACCCGCCGAAGCCGTTCACGATCTTCGGGAACCCGTCCGTCGACCAGTACATGTAGAGCGAGTCCCGCGGAGGGAGATGGAGCTGCGGCCCCGGCTCGAGGCGAATGGCAGCGGGAGGCGGAGTCACAGCCGGATGCGTGAGAGGCCCGAGCCCCTCGACGAGGACCAGACCGACACCCACCGCGCCCGCGGCGGCCGCAATGACGGGCGCCCGGTCGCGGAGCGCGCGAACGATCACGCAGAGCCCCGCTCCCGCGAGCAGCGCCAGGCCGAGCGAGGTCAGCGTGTTGATCCGGCCGGGTGTCCGCGCGCCGTCCCAGCCGGGCACGAAGTCGAAGAGGAAACGGTACGGCGTCAGATAGCGACCCGGCCCGTCGACGTCGCGCACGCCGAGCGAGAGAACGGCGCAGATCGCGGTGGCGACGGCGAGCCCGATCCGCAGCTTCCGAGAAAGGACGGACCCGAGCGCGCCGACGAGCGCGAGCAGGCCGATCGCGAACCCCGGGAACAGCGACATCTCGGCAGGCGCGGCGAGCGGAGCCCTGGCTCGCCTCGTCGCGCCCCCGAGGAGCCGGCTCTCCTCGGGCGCGGCGAGGAAGCTTCGGAGCCGCGGTGAGAAGCTCTCGACGTAAGCGGGAGTGCGCTTCGCCTCGGGATGCTCGTCGAGCACCCTGAGGTACGGCCGCGCCATGAAGCCCGTGGCGACGAGGAGGATCGCCGCACCCGCGACGCTCGCCACGAGAACCCCGCGATCGGGACGTCGAAGCCAGCCCCGCCAGAGCGCGACGCCCACCCCCAGAGCAAGGAGGACGAGCAGGTAGAAGAGCTGCAGGCCGAGCGTGAACCCGAGGGTCATCTGCCAGGCGGCCACGAGCCAGCCGGCGAGCACCGTCCACCGGCTCCGACGCCGGTAGCCGCGGACGAGGAGGAACAGCGCGAGGGGGATGCCGCCGCTCGAAAGGACGTGGAGGTGGCCGTTCTGCGTGAGCTTCCAGGGGGCGTAGGCAAACGCCGCCCCGGCCGCTGCAGCTCCGATCCAGCCGACACCGAGCTCGCGCGCGAGCAGGTACGCGCCCAGGAACGCGAGCGCGTATGCGAACAGGAACAGCGCGTTGTAGCCGACGAGGGCGGCGTGTGGGCTCGCCTGCGCGAGCAGACCGACGGGTGCGTAGCCGACGAGTGCGTCGGAGAACGCGAGCGTGTCGTCGTAGGGCCAGAACGTGTTGGCCTGCCAGAGGTCGAGCGGCGACGTGACGAGCGCGTGCCCGATCCACGCCACCTGCCACGCCTGCAGGAGCGGATCGCCAAGGTCCTTGGCGATCTCGCTCCCCGTATGCAACGCGAGCGGCCAGCTCATGAGCACCGCGATCACCACGCCGGCGCCCGCAGCGAGCAGCCCTTCGCGCCAACCGAGCTCACGCTCCATCGCCTATGCCGGCTCGAGTGCGTCGCGGTAGGCGCGAATCGTCTCGCCCGTGGCGGCGTCCCAGGAGAAGCGCTCGGACGCCGCCGTCCGGGCAGCCGCGCCGAGCCTGCTCCGTAGCTCCCCGTCCGCCAGCAGCCGCTCGACGGCCGCGCGCAGTGCCGCCGGATCGCGCGGGGGGACGAGCAGGCCCGTGACGCCGTCCTCGACCGCATCGGCAAGCCCGCCCACGCTCGTCGCGACGACGGGACGCCCGTGCGCCATGGCCTCACGTGCGACGACGCCGTAGCCCTCGCGGCGCGACGGGCACACGACCAGGGCGGCGCGCTCGTAGTAGCGGCCGAGTGCACGCGGCGGAACGAAGCCGACGGTCTCGGGCACGCGGTCGCGCAGAGGGCCGTCGCCGACGATCACCCGTGGAAGCCCACGTGTCGCCTCGAGGAGTTCGTCGACACCCTTCTCCTCGGAGAGCCTCCCGACGAAGAGCACGTGAGGCGGGTCGTCGGGCGGTCCGACCGCCTCGGGTATGGCGACGCCGCTCGCGACGACACGCACGTCGCGTGCGCCGAGCGCCCGCGCATCCTCGACGAGCGACCGCGACGGGCAGAGGACGAGGCGGGCGCGCTTCACGAGGCGTCGCGCCGCCCAGCGCGCACGCCGCCCGAGCTCGACGTCCGTGCCCCAGAGCTGGAGCAGGAAGGGCTTCCGTGTCTTCAGGGCGGGAAGCGCGGACGGAAGCCAGTGCGCGTGCACGAGATCGGCGTCGGAGGCTGCACGCCGCGCCGCCCGTGCGTACGAGGCGAGAAAAACGGGCAGGAGCAGCGTCTTCCAGGGCCTGCGCCGCAGGTTGCCGACGATGCCGTCCCCGTAGGCGAGACCGAAGTGGCGGAACGACGCGGGCGAGACCACTTCCACCTCGACGCCGGCAGCTCGCAGGTGCTCGACGGCGTCGCGCACGAAGACGCCGGCAACGTCGTCCTCCGTCCGGGGGTACGACGTCGTGAGGACGACGACCTTCATTCGCGCCGCGCGCCGAGAGCCACGACCGGCAGGGCGGCGGCGAGCGTTGCGAACACGTAGAAGTAGTAGAAGGTCATCGTGAGGTAGAAGACGTTCGCGACGAGGGTGGCGACGAGCGCGGCCGTCATCCCCCATGCGACGGGCCGGACGCGCGACGCGAGCGGGTCGCCCGCCGCGGAGAGCGCCCGCCCGATGCGCCGCGCCGCACCGAGCCGACGGAAGACCCACACGACGAACGCGGCCAGGAGCGCCGTGCCGATGACGCCGGTCTCGACGATCGTGGCGACGTAGAACGAGTGCGGGCCGAAGTCCGGCCGTCCCGTCACGAACTCGTAGTAGACGGCGAAGTTGTTGAGCCCGAGCCCGAGGAACGGGTGCGTCGAGAGGATGTCCGGGATGAACGAGTACACGGCGAAGTGCGGTGAGGCTGCGCCTCGGCTCGTGTTCGTGCGGGCGCGGAGCACGGTCAGGAAGAAGTCGAGCCGGATGACCACGACGGTGGCGACGAGTACGGCGACCGCGCCGAGCGGCACGAGGAACGCCGGCCGGCGGAGATGCCTCCGATACGGGAGCGCCAGGATCAACGCGCCGCACGCGAGCCCGAGCAGCGCGCTTCGCGAGAGCGTCGCGAGCTCGACGACGAGCATGAAGGCAAGCGAGACGGCGAGCGGCGTCTTCAGCCGGTGCCCCGCCTCGAGCCGGAGGTAGAGCGGCGTCAGCACGAGGAGCGGGATGACGAGCTCGATCCCGAGGTGGTTCGGGTCGCCCGTGAGCGCGTTCGGACGGAACACCTCCTGCGTCCCGCCGACCGCGCCGAACACGTTGATCCCGGTCTGGCGCGACGTGATCGGCTGGATGAGGAGCTCGTCGAGATTGATCCCGCCCTCCGCGAGCACGAGCTGTACGACGCCGTAGGCCGCGTTGAGCCCGATGCCTCCGAGGAACGCGGCCAGCGCGAGCCAGTAGAAGCGAATGCCCCGCCGCGCGAGCAGCGCGATCCCGGTGACGAGGAAGCCGAAGTGAAGGACGAACTTCACCATCCCCTTCGCCCACTGCGCGAGCGCCTGGCCGGTATCGAGGCTGTAGAAGCCCGCCAGGTAGACGAGCGCGAAGAGCAGGAAGAAGACGAACGCGACGCCCGCGGTCCGCGTGAAGCCACCGTCGTCCTTCTCGAAGCGATCCCACAGGAAGAGCACGAGGAACACGGAGGTGAGCACGTCCGACATCGTCAGCGAGCCGGCGATCTCCCACTGCAGCTTGTGGAACGTGACGGTGAGGATCGTCAGCAGGAACAGCCCGTCGAGAACGGGCTGCACGAGAATGCGATCGCGCTCGGCCGTGCGCGTCAGGGGCACCGCGTGCGAGGTCATCGCGCGCAATCGTAGGGCGGAGGCTCAGCCGTCGTGCTCGACCTGCGCGTCGAAGCCGGCGTCCCTGACCTGCGCAGCGAGGGCCTCTCCCTGCTCGAGCGACTCGATCGCGTCGTACGACACCTTCCAGCGCGCGCAGGCGTCGAACTCGATCTCGGCCCCGATGAACCCGATGGCGTTCAGCTTCGCGAGCAGGTCGTCGGCAGCCCGCGGATCGTCGAAGCGACCGTAGACGACCTCGAGATCGGGAGCGTCCGTCGTCGCCGGCCTCGAGCACTCGTCACGGGTCGGGAACCGAGGCGCCCCGCCTGCGACGGCAGCGACGGGATAGGCGAGGAGCGGGACCACGGCGATCGCCGCTGCCAGGCCGAGCCTCCGAGGGCGTGCGTCGCTCGGAGCTGCGGTTCCCCCGACCTTCGCCCAGACGGCGCTCAGAAGCAACGGCGATGCCGCGACGCAGAGGAGCGCAGCGGATCCGAGAAAGCGGATGACGAAGTTCCCGCCGACCACGTACCCCTCGCCCGTCAGCGAGAACACCCAGGTCGCCCAGATGCCCCCGAGCACGAGGAGGGCGAGAAGCGTCCCGAAGAAGACGGCCATCCTCCCGACCCGGGCGAGCGCGGCGAGCGCGATGGCGCCGACGGCGACGGGCACCACGACGTTCCAGTAGCCGACGTCGAAGAGAACGTCGAGCACACGGCGAATGGCCGGTCCGAGCAGGTCGAACCTGTCGCCCTGGACGAACCCGTCGGCGGGGCCTTCGCCTCCGACGTCGTGGGTCACGTACCAGATCCGCCACGGGATCGCCGTCGCCGCGACGACGG
Source organism: Gaiellaceae bacterium (assembly GCA_035758735.1). GTDB lineage: Bacteria > Actinomycetota > Thermoleophilia > Gaiellales > Gaiellaceae > GMQP-bins7. The sequence continues at coordinate 2,043 of DASTWH010000307.1, read as the reverse complement.
CGGTCATGACGCCGAGCTTGGGCCAGGCGCTGCGCCATTCGCGCGCGGACGCGACCAGTGAGGCAACGAGGAGGACTGCGAAGAGGAGGAGCCCCTCTCGTTTCGTCAGCACCATCCCGCAGAGCAGCGCGGTGGCGACGACGAGCCGCCAGCGCTGACGGTCGAGGAGCCAGTAGAGGACGAGCACCGAGGCGATCACGAACACGACGTCGAGGAACATGTCCGCCTCGGCGATCTGCAGCCGGCGGCCGAGCCGCGGCGCGAGCAGGAGGAGGACGATGAACGGCCAGAGGGTCCAGGCCGGGACCCGCTCCGCCAGGAGGCCGGCGAGCGCCCAGACGAGGCCGACTCCGAAGAGCCAGTACTGGACGTGGAGCGTGACGACGTCGGCACTGCCCATCGCGTGGAATGCAGCCGCGTCGAGCGTCGGAACGAGCGGCGGATAGACGGCGCCGGGAAGCGTGGTGAAGAACTGCTCGTCGAGACCGCCGAGCTCGTAGATCGCCTTCGCCTTCGGCACCCAGAACGACCAGCCGTCGAACTCGTAGAGGCCGGAGAGACGAGCGGGTCGAAACAGCGCCTCGAGCAGGAGCCCGCTCGCGGCGATGCCGATCGCCGTCACGACGAGCTGCGAGCCTCCCTCGAGACGGCCGCCACGCGGGAGCGACCGGCGACGCGTCCTCCCGGCGACGGCGAACGCCGCGGTCAGGACGACCGGGAGCCCGAGCACGAGGCCGAACGAGAACGGCGCCCCGGCAATGAGCAGAAGCGTCCAGATGGAGCCCGTGACGACAGCGCCCGCGACGTACGCGAGCCCGAGGAGTCGCAGCGCGTCGATCCAGTCGCTCACCCCGCGCACGAGCCAGAGGAACGTCGCGCCTGTCGCCAGGTAGAGGGCATTCAGAACCGCGAGCCCGGCGAGGGAGTGAGCGGTCCCGAGGGCACGTGGACGATCGAGATGTCGTCGTCCCCGCGCCACAGCACCTCGGCGTCGGGGCCGTACTCGGCGAGGTCGCAGCCGTAGCAGACGATCCAGGCCGCGACCTCCTCGGGCCGACGCGGCATGAGGAAGTAGCGGAAGTAGCTCGCGAGATGGTCCTGCGTCAGCTCGTCGCCACCCGTGTAGTCGGATGCGATCGCGACGTGATACGCCGCGTCCGCCGGGATCAGCGCCCGCGCGGCATAGACGGCCTGTTGGTTCGCCACGATCCCGTTGCCGCCGGCAACCGCGCGGTCGACCCACGCCTGCGCGCTGTTCGCGGACGCCTCGTCACCGGCCTCGCGCAGGAGGCCCGGGTACGCGAGCACGACGACGATCGTGGCTGTCGCGACGAGGAAGACCACCCCGATCCGAATCGGCCCGGTCGGCCACTCCGTCCACCACGACGAGGAGCGCACCCTTCGTGTCTACACGACGGTGCGGAGGAGCGTGGCCATCTCCTCGACACGGGTGCGCCGGGAGAGTCGGTCCTCGTCCCTTCTGGCCAGCTCGACCGATGGAAGCCCACCGTTCGCGAACCGGGAGTGCAGGTCGACGAGCGCGTTCCTGATCTCGTCGACGTCGTCGGGCGCGACGACCACGCCGGCGCCCGTCTCGCGGATCAGTTCCGCAGCCGCGCCGTCCGGTGGGACGACGGCGAGGATCGGACGCCCGGCCGCGATGTACTCGAACACCTTTCCCGAGAGGACGCCCTTGCCACGGCCCCCCGCGTCGGGCACGAGCAGGAGCAGCGCCTCGGAGTCGCGCTGGTAACGCAGCGACTCGGCGCGCGGCAGGTACTCGACGAGCTCGAGCCGATCCCCCAGCTCGAGCGACTCGGCCCACTCGCGGTCCGTCGAGCGGAAGTCGCCGACGAAGCGGGCGACCGCGTCGAGATCGGCGTCGTGGAACGCCTGCAGGAACGGCCGCGGATCGCGCTTTCCGAAGAAGCTGCCCGTGTGCGTGATCCGGAAGCGCGACGCTGGCGTGTACTCGAGGCCTGCGAAGTCGTCGAAGTCGCAGCCGTTCGCGATCACCCGCACCTCGCCGCGCGCCTCGAGGTC
>DASTWH010000300.1:0-4188 GCA_035758735.1 Gaiellaceae bacterium | reverse complement strand
CTGCCCGAGGGCGCGCTCGCCGACATGGCGGCAGCGGACAGTGGTCTGGGGCTCGCCGGCGGGAAGCTGTACGCATCGACCGCCGCGGGCACGACGTTCGTCGTCTGTCTTTTCGACTCGGTGACGTCGGAGCTCGTCGCCGTCATCGAAGCCGACCGTCTCGGCCAGCTCCGCACCGGGGCCGCGAGCGGTGTTGCGGCGCGATTCCTCGCACCGGGCGGCGCCCGGACCCTCGGCGTCATCGGCTGCGGCTACCAGGCGGAGACGCAGGTCGCGTGCATCCGAGCTGCGGTTCCGGGCATCGAGCGCGTCGTTGCCTATTGCCGGACTCCCGAGAACCTCGCTGCGTTCTGTGAGCGCAGCGGTGCCGAGGCGGGCGAGAGTCACCGCGATGCGGCGAGCGGCGATGTCGTCGCCACCATCACGACGTCACGGGACCCCGTGCTCCGCGGGGAATGGCTCGCGCCCGGGACACTGGTCGTCGCCGCCGGCGCGAACGTCGTCACCAAGCGCGAGCTCGACAACGCGGTCCTCGAGCGGGCGAGCTTCGTGTGCTGCGACTGGCTCGAGCAGGCGAAGCTCGAGTCCGGCGACCTCGTGGAGCCTGTGCAGGCGGGCGTCCTCGACTGGCTCGAGGTGCACGAGCTGCACGAGGTCGTCTCGGGCGAGACGAGCGGCCGCCAGTCAGACGGCGACATCGTCGTCTTCAAGTCGAACGGCCTCGCAGCGTGGGACGTCGCGCTCGGCGCGGAGGCGGTGCGGCTCGCCCATGAGCACGGGGTCGGCACGACGCTCTAGCGTCGTCTAGATGGAAGCCTTGGCGGACTCGAGCACGTCGTGGCTGAAAGCCTCGATGACCTCGGGTCTGTCGAGCAACCGGCGCTGCTGCTCGGGCGTGAGCCGGTTCTGGACGTACTTGTCCTCGAGGATCTCGGTGAGCGACCTGCCCCGTTCGTGCTCGCGGACGACGTACCGGGCGACGTGCTCTTCGGCCGAGCCTCGTGAGAACAGGAACGAGAAGATGTTCTTGAACCCCGACACGAGACGCGATTGTATCCCGGGTAATGCGTAGAAGCTCACGCGAGGGCCGGTACGCGGAGCGGGTGCTCGTCGGCGTGGACGACGTCGGCGCGGAGGAGCAGCTCGTGATCTGGATCGAGCGACGGGCCGGTGCGGTCTGGGCGGTCGGCCGTGCGGTCAACCCTCAGCTCCGCGAGTCGGACGAGTCCCGCCCCGAGGACGTCATCTTCGAGGGCTACGAGCTCGGCGACGCGCTCGATCACGCGAACGAGGCGCTCGAGGACGACGTCAACGTGCTGGAGGCGGACGGGCGGCCCTCGGACGCGCGGCCGTTCACACGCAAAGAGGTGCTCCCCTTGTTGGAGCGCTGGTTCTTCAACCGCTAGCTGCAAAGGCAGTGCTAGCGTCCGGCGCTTGCAGATCCGCGTCGGCCACAGTCCCGATCCCGACGACGCGTTCATGTACTGGGCGCTGACGACGGATCTCGTCGACACCCGCGGGCACGAGTTCGAGCAGGTCCTCGGGGACATCCAGACGCTGAACCAGTGGGCGCGGGCCGGGCGCCTGGAGGTCACTGCGATCTCGCTCGCCGCCTACCCGTTCGTGCAGGAGGACTACGCGCTCCTCCCGCACGGCGCGAGCATCGGTTCCGGCTACGGACCGATCGTCGTCGCGCGCGAGCCGAAGTCGCTGGACGAGCTCCGCGAGCTCGAGATTGTCGTGCCGGGGGCGATGACGACCTCGTTCCTCGTCCTCCGGCTCGTCCTGGACAGCTTCGAGCATCGCGAAATCGCGTTCGACGAGATCCCGGAGGAGGTCGCGTCGGGGCGCGCCGATGCCGGGCTGGTGATCCACGAGAGCCAGCTCACGTTCGAGGACCACGGTCTTGTCAAGGTGCTCGATCTCGGCGAGTGGTGGCTCCTCGAGACCGGCCTCCCGCTCCCGCTCGGTGTGAACGTGGCCCGTCGCGATCTCGGCGGGGAGGTGCTCTGCGACGTGTCGCAGGTGCTCCGTGACGCGATCCAGTGCGGCCTCGACAACCGTGCGGAGGCGCTCGAGTACGCGCTCGAGTTCGGCCGCGGGATCGACGCGGCGGTCGCCGACCGCTTCGTCTCGATGTACGTGAACGAGCTGACCCAGGACTACGGCGATGAGGGCCGCAAGGCCGTGACCGAGCTCCTACGCCGGGGCGAGAAGCTCGGGGCGTTCCCGCCCGTCGAGATCGACTGGGTTCGCTAACGTCGCCGCGCATGCCGCGCGCGGTCGTCGTCTCCGCAGTTCGCACGCCCATCGGCCGGTACGGAGGCGCGCTCTCCGGCGTGCGTCCGGACGATCTCGCCGGCATCGCCATCGCGGCCGCGGTGGAGCGAGCGGGAGTCGACGGCGCGGCGATCGACGACGTGTACCTCGGGTGCGCCAATCAGGCCGGTGAGGACAATCGAAACGTCGCACGCATGGGTGCGCTGCTCGCGGGGCTCCCCGACTCGGTGGCCGGCGTGACGTTGAACCGACTGTGTGCCTCCGGTCTCTCGGCGGTCGTCTCCGCGTGCCACGCGGTGCTCGCCGGGGACGCGGACGTCGTCGTCGCGGGCGGTGTCGAGTCGATGAGTCGGGCACCGCTCGTCATGGCCAAGCCCGACGCGGCGTTCCCGCGGGGGAATCAGACGGTGTGGGACACGACCCTCGGCTGGCGGTTCCCGAACCCGCGCCTCGAGGAGCTCTTCCCGCTCGAGTCGATGGGCGAGACCGGCGAGAACGTCGCCGAGCGCTGGGACGTGTCGCGAGAGGACCAGGACGCGTTCGCGCTGCGCTCGCAAGAGCGGTGGGCCGCCGCCAACGCGGCAGGGCGCTTCGAGGACGAGGTCGTGCCCGTCGGCGACATCGCGGTCGACGAGCATCCGCGCCCGGAGACGAGCAGCGACGCGCTCGCCAAGCTGAAGCCGGCGTTTCGCCCGGGCGGCACGGTCACCGCCGGGAACGCGAGCGGGATCAACGACGGAGCCGCTGCGCTCGTCGTGTGCAGCGAGGAGAGAGCGCGCGAGCTCGGCGTCGACTCGCTCGGTGCATTTGTCAGCTCGGCGGTCGCAGGCGTCGATCCGCGTGTCATGGGGATCGGGCCGGTTCCAGCGGTGCGGAGGCTCCTCGAACGCTCGGGCGTCGGGGTCGAGGAGCTCGATCTCGTCGAGCTGAACGAGGCCTTCGCGTCGCAGAGTCTCGCCGTGATCCGTGAGCTCGGCCTCGACGAGGAGAAGGTCAACGTCAACGGCGGCGCGATCGCCCTCGGCCATCCGCTCGGCATGAGCGGCGCGCGCCTCGTCGTCTCCCTCCTGCACGAGCTCCGGCGCCGGGAAGGTCGCTACGGCCTCGCGACGCTCTGCGTCGGTGTCGGCCAGGGGGTCGCCGCGGTCTTCGAGCGGCCCTAGGCGGTCTCGAAGACCCGCGCGTGCTTCGGGCTGAGCCAGACGTTCTGGCCCCGCCAGAAGCCCGCGCTGTCGAACTCGTCCCTCGTGATGAGCGCGACGATCTCCGCCCCGCTCGTGTCGTGGAGCTCGACCTTCGCGTCGCGGCCCAGGAGCGTGACCCGAACGATCATGGCCTCGATCGCGCCGTCGACGGCCTCGGCCGAGAGCTCGAGGTCGTGCGGCCGCACGAGGACGTCGCCGATCGGCTGTGCGTCGCCGACGAACGTCATGACGAACTGCGTCGCCGGCTCGTCGTAGAGCTCGCGCGGGCTGCCGACCTGCTCGAGTGAGCCGTGGTTGATGACCGCGATCTGATCGGAGATCTCCATCGCCTCGTCCTGGTCGTGCGTGACGAACACGGTCGTGACGTGGACGACGTCGTGGAGCTGCCGCAGCCACTCGCGAAGCTCGGCGCGGACGCGCGCGTCGAGTGCGCCGAACGGCTCGTCCAGGAGCAGCACCTGCGGCTCGGGGGCGAGAGCGCGCGCGAGGCCCATGCGCTGGCGCTGGCCGCCGGAGAGCTGGGCGGGGTAGCGGTGCCCGAAGTTCTGGAGCTGGACGAGGTTGAGCAGCTCGTCCACGCGCTCGGCGATCTCCTTCTTCGGCCGCTTGCGCACCTTGAGCCCGAACGCGACGTTCTCGCGAACGGTCATGTGCTTGAAGGCGGCGTAGTGCTGGAAGACGAACCCGACGTTCCGCTTCTGCG
>DASTWH010000077.1:0-31343 GCA_035758735.1 Gaiellaceae bacterium | reverse complement strand
GCGCGAAAGCTGCGAAGAGCGTGAGCGAATCGGACCCGGAGCGCCATCGGCTCAGGAGCTTGACGGACAACAGGACGAGCGCGCTCAGGAGGATGAGAAAGGCGCTGATCGCGAGCGCGACGTCGAGGTCGATGTCGAACTGCTCGTAGATCGCGAGCGAGAGCGTCTGTGTGACGCCCTGCAGCGATCCCGCGAACATGATCGTCGCGCCGAACTCGCCGAGGCCGCGAGCGAACGCGAGGGCAGCGCCGGCGCCGAGGCCGCCTCGCGCGAGCGGGAGCATCACGCGGGCGAACACCCGCGCCGGCCCGGCGCCGAGAGTCCTCGCCGCGGCGGGCAGCGTCGGATCCACGACCTCGAACGACGCGATCGCGGTCCGGAGGTAGAAGGGGCTCGCGACGAAGGTCACCGCGAGGACGACCGCGGCCTTCGTGAACGCGATGTCGATGCCGAGAGCGTCGAAGGTGCCACCGAGGAGCCCGAGTCGACCGAACGCGACGAGCAGTCCGATCCCGGCGACTGCCGGCGGGAGGACGAGCGGCAGCTCGACGAGCGTCACCAGCAGGTCGCGGAGCGCCCCGCGACGCGTCGAGATCCAGTACGCGGCCGGGGTCCCGAACACGAGGATCACGAGCATCGAGATCGAGATCGTCTCCGCGGTGACGCGGAGGGCGTCGCGAGCGGCGTCGGAGCCCAGCGCCGACACGAGCTCACCGGGCGGGATCTGGAGGAAGACCGCGACGATCGGGAGCAGCAGAAAGAGGAGGACGACGCTCGTGGCCAGAACGAGCGTCGTCCTGAAGAGCGCGCCGCCTGCTACGCGCCCGGAACCGGAAGGAATCCGTACTCCTTGAGCGCCGCTTGGCCGCGCGCGGACAAGAGGGTCCTGATCCACGCCTGCGCCGCGGGCTTCTTCGACGAGCTCGACACGACGGCGATCTCGTAGCGCACGCGAGGCTGCGCCCAGGCGGGGATCCTGATGACGGTCACGCGGTCTGCGACCGCACGGGCGTCGGTGACGTACACGAACCCGGCGTCGGCCTGACCGAGAGCGACCTTTCCGGTGACTGCCCGCACGTCCGTCTCCTGGCTCACGACCTTCGAGAGGACGGACGACAGGCCCATCTTCCGCAGCACAGTCCGCGTGTACCCCCCGACAGGCACGGCGGCGCCGGCGATCACGAGCTTGACGGGCTTCCGCTTGAGGTCGTAGACCGAGCGGATCCCCGCGGGGTTCGACCTGGGAACGATCAACGCGAGCCGGTTCGAGGTGAACGTCACCGGCTTCCCGACGAGGTTCTGCCGGAAGAGCCGCTGGGTGTTGAGCGGCGCGGCCGAGACGAAGATGTCGGCCGGCGCGCCGTTGCGGATCTGCATTTCGAGGGCGTTCGAGCCCGCGAAGCTGTAGCGCTGGTCGGGATCGAATGCTCGAAACGCGTCGGTGAGCGACGCGGCCGCATAGATGGTCAGCGGCTGGGACTGCGCGTACGCACTTGCACTTCCTGCGACTACGGCGACGGAGACGGCGAGAGCCGCGAGCCACTTCATCCGAGGTACCTCTCGATTGCATCGCTCGCCGACTCGATGTCGAGCGCGACGGGGAACGGTTCGGCCGAACCGGCGCCCAGCGACGCGAAGACGAACTGTCGTCGATCCACGTCGGCACACTACCACTGTGGTAGTTATTTGTTGACTACTCCATGAGCCGACCAACGCGCCTTACACCTTCGCTGCCCGAATGGGCGGCCTTGGGTCTCCTCTGCGAGGGCCCGCGGCACGGCTGGGCGATGGCGCGCGAGCTCGCTGCGGACGGCGAGATCGGCCGCGTGTACTCGTGCACGCGGCCGCTCGTGTACCGGGCGCTGGGACAGTTACGCGAAGCCGGGCTCATCGAGGAGAAGGGGACGGCTGCGAGCGACGAGGGCCCCGCGCGAACGACACTCGCCGTTACGCGGCGCGGCCGCGCCGCGTTCGGGAAGTGGCGCGACTCGGCGGTCGGCCACGTCCGCGACCTCCGCTCGGAGCTCATGCTCAAGCTGCTCTTCCACGAGCGCGCGGGCACCGACCCCGTTGCTCTCCTGCGTGACCAGGCGGGATTCCTCACCCGCGGCGAGCTCGCGCTCGAGCGCCAGCTGCGGTCGTCGACCGCGTTCGACCGGACACTCGTCCTGTGGCGGCTCTCGGTGGTACGGGCAGCGCTCTCCTTCGTGGAGGCGCTCCTCGACCACCGTACCGTGGAGCCGGTCGTGTACCGCCCGATCGGTGTCGTCGTGTCACCCCATGCCGACCTCGACGGCATGCCGCTGCAGCCGATCGCGGACACGAGCGGCCACTCCCGCATCGACGTCTTCGAGCCACATCGCGGCTGCCTCGACGACCTCGACGGCTTCTCGCACGTCTGGGTGCTCGCGCACCTGCACGAGACGACGGGCTGGGATCCGGCGGTGCCCACGTTCCTCGACGATCGGACTCACGGCACGTTTGCGACGCGTTCCCCCCGGCGGCCGAACGCGGTCGGGCTGTCGCTCGCGGAGCTCGTGGAGGTCGAGGACCTCGCTGTCGTGGTCTCCGGGCTCGACCTCCTCTCGGGCACGCCCGTCCTCGACCTCAAGCCGTACGTCCCCCTCTTCGACGCACCCGCCGACGACGTGCGGGCCGGATGGTTCGAAGGTCGGGCTGAGAGGGTCTTCGAACGTCGATCGGACGACCGCTTCTTCCCGCGGAGCCGTCGCTAGCGATCGGGGAGGGCGTCGGCGAGGAACGCGACCTCGTCGACGTAGCACCAGAACCAGTTCTCGAACGGCTCGATCGAGCGCATGACCGGGTGGCCGGTCTCACCCGCGTGCGCCGTCGCGTGCCGGTTCGGCGAGTTGTCGCAGCACGCGATGTGACCGCAGGTCGTGCACAGGCGCAGGTGCACCCACCAGCCGCCGATCTTCAGGCAGTCCTCACAACCCGGGATCTCCTCGGGAACATCGCGGAACGCGACGGTGTCGAGGTGCGTGCACGAGGCCACGAGAACGGACGCTACATTCCCGCCTCGTGCACGACCCATTCGACGTCCGCGCGCTCGACGGCTCGGCGCTCGCTCTGCGAACGCTCACGCTTCCCGGTGCAGGGATGACGGCAGCGATCGGCGAGCCGGAACACGACTCGCTCGTCTACGTCGGCCGCGGGGCGGGACTGCTCTCGATCGGAGACGATGCCGCATCCGTGCGCGCGGGCAGCGCGGGCTTCGTCCGGGCGGGGAGCGAGGCCCAGCTGGCCGCGACGGACGAGCTCGAGGCGTTCGTCGCGACGGTCGGCGCCGACGCCGACCTCCACGCGCCGATGGGCCCTGCGGAGCTCGTCACCTCGCTCGACGACGCCGACGCGGAGGCCGCGACGAGTGCACGCTCGTTCCAGATCCTCTTCGGGCCTCACAACGGATCGACGCGCGCGACACTCTTCGCGGGCTTCATCCCGCCGGGGAAGGCGCCGTGGCACTACCACCTGTACGACGAGATCGTCTGGGTCCCCGAGGGTTCGGGGCGCCTGCATCTCGAGGGCGGAACCGACGAGCTCGGAGCCGGCACGGCATTCAGGCTCCGGCCGCGCCAGGTGCACATCGTGGAGAACGCCGGCGAGGGCGAGATGACGATCATCGGGATCTTCACCCCCGCGGGAAGCCCTTCCGCCGCGTACCTCACGGCAGACGTGGCCGCCGAGTACCGCATCGCGGGGTAGCGGGTGGCGCTCGCGATGCCGGTCACGTGGAGCGAGGCCCACCGCCTTCACGCGCCGGAGCGCGCAGTCTGGGTCGGAATGCCGATCGATGGCGACGAGCTGCCCGCGCGGGCAGACCGTATCCGCGCAGCGCTCGAGGACGCAGGCGCGGAGGTCGTCGTCGCGACGCCGCATCCCGACGACGCGCTCCTCGCCGTCCATGACCCCGGGCTCGTCGAGTTCCTGCGCACCGCGTGGGAGACCTGGAGCACCGGCGGCATGCCGGCCGAGTCGGGTCAGCGGGACGTCATCGGCTACATCTTCCCCACGCCCGGTCTCCTCGCGGGGGTCGAGCCGCACGTGCCGGCCGCGCTCTCGGCGCGCACCGGCGCCTGGTGCTTCGACACGATGACAGCCGTCGCGGAGGGAACGTGGAGGGCCGCACGCGGGGCCGTCGACGCGGCGCTCACGGCGGCGGATCTCGTCCTCGACGGAGCGCCGGTCGCGTACGCGTGCTGCCGTCCGCCCGGGCACCACGTCACGCGGTCTTCGTTCGGCGGCTCGTGCTACCTGAACAACGCGGCCGTCACCGCGCAGTACCTCCGCGACCGGGGGAACAACCGCGTCGCGCTCCTCGACGTCGACGCGCACCACGGCAACGGCGCACAGGCGATCTTCTGGGAGCGCGACGACGTGCTCACCGGGTCGGTGCACGTCGACCCGGGAGCGGGCTGGTTTCCCCACTTCCTCGGCTTCGCCGACGAGGTCGGCGCCGCGAATCTCAACCTCCCGTTGCCTCCCGGGTCTGGCGACGCGACCTGGCTCGCCGCACTGGACCGCCTGACGGCGGCGGCCGAGGAGCACGGAGTGGAGGCACTCGTCGTCGCGTTGGGCGTCGATGCCGCGGAAGGTGATCCCAACTCGCCCCTGGCCGTCACAGAGCCCGGGTACCGAGAGGCGGGACGCCTGCTCGGGCGACTGGGGCTCCCGACGGTCTTCGTCCAGGAGGGCGGCTACGTGCTCGAGACGATCGGCCCCCTCGTCCGCGCGACCCTCGAGGGGTTCGAGGGTGCGCGATGACGCTCGGGCGGCCGGTCCTCCTGTACGACGCGGGCTGACGCTTCTGCCGCTGGGCGGCGCGTGCCGTCGTCCGCCTCGACCGTCGCGGACGCCTGGCCGTCCTCCCACTCGACGACGCCGCGGCCGCCCCGCTCGTTGCGCCGTTGCCGGAGGACGAGCGCTTCGTCAGCTGGCGCCTGGCGCACCGCGACGGCTCGTCGCGGAGCCACCTCGGCGTCCGCGGACGCTTGCCGGATGCCCTGTACCGGGCGATCGCGAACCGGCGCGGCTTGCTCGGACGCCTCGTGCCCGACGGCCCGGCGCCGCGCCGCTTCCCCTAGCCGATCCAGTCGCGCAGCGGAACCCTGGCTCCGAGGGACGAGAAATCACCGTCCTCGCGGATGGCGCGGGCAGCGTCGGCGAACGCAGCCATGGCGACCCAGGTCAGGCCACCGCCGACGCTCACGCGTTGCGCGCCGGCCTCGGCGAGCTCGGCCAACGAGAGGTCGCCGAAGGCGAGGACGTTGACCGGTCGCGTGACCGCGTCGCACACGGTGCGGATCTCCTCGACCGTCCGGAGGCCCGGTGCGTAGAGGACGTCGGCCCCTGCTTCCTCGAACGCCCGCAGGCGCGCGATCGTGTCGTCGAGGTCGGGATTCCCACGGATGTGGTTCTCGGCGCGAGCCGTCAGCGTGAAGGCGAACCCGAGCCCGCGCACCGCTTCGACCGCGGCGGCCAGACGCTCGACCGACTCGCCCCGGTCGTACAACCGTCCCGCCGGATCCCAGTCCTCGATCGAGCCGCCCACCGCCCCGGCCTCAGCGACGCGCGCGATGGCGAGCGCGACGCCGGCCGCGTCCGTCGCGTAGCCGTTCTCGAGGTCGACGGACACGGGAAGTCCCGTCGCGCGATCGAGCTCGGACACGTGCGCGACGACCTCGGCGAGGGTCGCCTGCCCGTCGAGCCGGCCGAGCGTGAACGCGAATCCCGAGCTCGTCGTCGCGAGCGCCTCGAAGCCGAGCGCCTCGAGCGCGCGGGCCGAGCCCGTGTCCCACGGGTTCGGGATGACGAACGGCTCGCCCTCGTGCAATGCGCGGAACGCGAGCCCCTTTTCCTCCTGGGTGCTCATGCGCGTCGAGGCTACCCGGCACGCAAGGTCGCACGGAGCTCCCGCAGACGGACAGTCTCGAGCGCGATCGAGAAGAGAAGGATGACGATGACGACTCCGAGCGTCACGATCGCATCCGCCCCGTCGAGCAGCACTGCGATGACGAGCACGGCCGCGGCGGCGGCCACGCGCTCCCATGCGATCCGGCGAATGACACGGAAGCGCATGAGCGCGAACCCGAGGAGGAAGAGCGCGATCCCGAGCCCGAGCGCCCAGCGGCCCGCCTTGGAGAGGGGGTCGAGCGGATGCTCGAGCGTCTTCTTGGCCGCGACGGCGTAGAGGATGATCCCGAGCACGACCGGGTAGTGGAAGAACGTGAAGACGTCCCGCGCAAGGGGGCCGCGGGCGAGCTGCGACGCACGTCGCAACGAGCGCTCCGCAGCGACTGCGGTGAAGTCGAAGTACGCCCACCAGAGCGCCGCGACGCCCGCGAAGGCAACCACGACCGAGACCGCGTACGTCGCATCGCGCGTGAGGTGTGACGTGCCGATGCCGATCGCCACGATCGACTCGCCGAGAGCGATGATCACGATGAGCGCGAAGCGCTCGGCGAAGTGCGACGGCGAGACGTGCCACTCCAATCTCGCGACGGTCAGCGTCCCGACGACGTCGATGGTGAGCGACGCGACCCAGAACCACGCGCGGTAGTCGGGATCGACGAAGCCGCCGACGAGCGCGACCACCGCCGCGCCGAGGAACCAGGGCGAGAGCCGCGCGACCGATTTGAGCACCGCCGGGTCGTCGCGCACCCCCCACGCGTACAGCGCCGAGTTGAGGACGCGCACGACGAAGTAGGCGACCGCGAACCATGCAGCCTCGTCCTGGAACGTGTCGGGAACGGCGAGAGCCATGAAGAACCCGGCCGCCATGGCCGCGAACATGATGAGCCGCGTCACGCTGTTCTCGACGTCGATCGCGTTCGTCATCCACGCGTAGGCGGACCACGCCCACCAGACCATCGCGAGCACGAGCGCGGCTCGCGCGAACCCCTGCGGGCTCGTGTCCTCGAGGATCAGCGATGTGACCTGCGTGAACGCGAACACGAAGACGAGGTCGAAGAAGAGCTCGAGGTAGCTGGTCTTGCGCTCCTCCTCGGCGGTCGTCTCCTCGCCGACGAGCGGAGCGAGCTCGCTCATACGGCCGTGACTGCGCGTTCGAGCGACTCGACGGAGAGGGGCGACCCGGTCGCGTCCTCGACGAGCCGATCCCAGCGAACCGACTGCCCCGGCCGGAAGAGCCGCTCCCGCAGGAGCGCGCCCGCCTCGGAGCGCTCCACGATGCCGCCTACCTCGCTCTCGAGCGCGGCGTCGAGCTGCAGCGCGACGATCACCCCGTACAGGTACGTGTGGTAGTAGACGGGTGAGACCGCGATGTGGATCTTCGCGGCCCAGTCTGGGGCTCGGCGATCGTCCGGAGGCGTGACTCGCTGGTAGCGCGAGACGAGCTCCCACCAGAGAGCGTCGAGGTCCCCGTCCGGGTTCGCGTACAGCGCTCGCTCAAAGGCGTTCATCACGAGCACCCAGCGGGTGAAGACGAGCAGCTCGACGGCTCGAGCGCCGCGCAGCCTCGGCGCGAGCTCCGCTCCCTCGCGCGCCCCGAGGCCGAGGACGCGCTCGAGCCACTCCCGCCTCCCCGCGAGCGAGCCGAAGAGGATCGCCGAAGCCTCCGTCGCCACGAGGTGGGTCGAGCGCAGTAGCCACGGGAGGTCGTCCCGGAAGCCGAGGTCGTAGACGCCGTGGCCGAGCTCGTGGAGCATCGTGTCGGCCGACTCGTGCGTCGTAACGAGGTTCGCGAGCACGCGGACGTCGCCGCGGCGGTCGATGTCGATGCAGAACGCGTGCTGGTTCTTCCCGTCGCGGGGATAGACGTCACTGCGCTCGATGATCCCCCGCGCGTCGAGCCCGACGCCTTCGATCGTTCGCCGGGCGAGGTCGACGATGTCCGCGCCGTCGAAGTACGGGTCGAGATCGACCGCGCCTTCCGGCGGAACCTCCTGGAAGAACGGGTCGGAGTGATGCCACGGCCGCAGCTCGGCGACCGGGCAGCCGAACCGGGCCGCGAGGCGCTCGTCGAGCGTGCCCTTCCAGCGCGCGAACGGCCCGGCGGTCACACGATCCGCCTCGGCGAGCGTCTCAACGAGACGTTCCTCGTCCAACTCGTCCGTCGCCAGCGACAGCGCGAACCAGTCGCGGTGACCGAGAGAACGTGCGGCGTCGTTGCGCAGCCGCGCGAGCTCGCGCACGTCGTCGGCGACGACGGCACCGACGGTCTTCGACGCCTCCCAGGCCTCCCGCCGCTCGCGAAGATCGTCGCTGCGGCGGAGGACCCTCTTGATCTCCGTGTCACCGACCTCCTCGCCTCCGACGACGCCGCGATGGCGCGAGTAGCGCAGGTCGACCGACGTCTCCAGCTCGACGATCCTCGATCTCAGCCCCTGGGGGATCTGGTGTCTCAGCATCTCGTCGTGAAGCAGGTCGAGACGACGCCGAACGTCTCCGCCAGCATCGTTCGAACGAGCCTGCTCGACGGCTGCGAAGTACTCGCGGTCGGCGAGCGCGTCCGACCATGCGATCTCCGCGCGCTCCCTCCGCGCCGCATTCTCCGTCGTCGCCTCGACCTGCGAGGCCCACCACGCGAGGTTGGTCTCCTCGGTCAGCGGGGCGAGACGCGCTTCCGCCTCCTCCACGATCCGCCGCGCGTCAGCCACCCGCGCAGTCTGCCCGACCGGCCGCAAGGGACGCGGGTAGAGTCGAACCGTGGCCACAGACGTCGCGAATCGCACGCTTCCGTGGGGCTGGTACAGCGATCCCGCGGTGCTCGAGCTGGAGCGCGAACGCATCTTTCGCCGCTCGTGGCAGTACGTCGGGCACGCCGGCGAGGTCTCCGAGCCGGGGTCGTTCGCGGCGACGCGGGTCGGTGACGTCCCGGTCGTCCTGGTGCGCGACCGCGAGGACACGCTTCGAGCGTTCCTCAACGTCTGTCGGCACAGAGGCTCGATCATCTGCGACGGGCAAGGGCAGCGCGAGACCCTCCAGTGCCCGTACCACGCGTGGACGTACGGGCTCGACGGACGCCTGATCACGGCGCCGCGCTCCAAGCGGGAAGGCGGAATCGAGTCGCCCGAGCTCGGCCTCGTACAGCTCCAGCTCGGCACCTGGGGACCGCTTGTGTTCGTCAACCCCGATCCCGAGCCCGCTCCGCTCGAGGACTTCCTCGACGGCATGCCGGAGCGAATCGCGGACGCGGGGATCGATCTCGACGCCCTCCGGTTCCTCCAGCGCTCCGAATCCGAGCTCGCGTGCAACTGGAAGGTCTCCGCCGAGAACTTCCTCGAGTGCTACCACTGCCCGACCGCGCACCCCGGGTTCTCGGCGGTGATGGACGTCTCCGTCGACTCCTACCTGCTCGAGACGAGCGGCGGCCGCATGACGCAGCACGGCCCACCGCGGGCGGAGCCGCGCGGGGCGTACGACCCGAACGGGGAGGTCGAGCGCGGCCAGTTCCACCTCCTCTTCCCGGGCACGGTGATCAACGTGATGCCAGGCCGCCCGAACTTCTCGATCGGGCCGATCGTCCCGACCGCACCGGAGAAGACGTATCGCTTCCTCGACTACTTCGTCGCGGCGGACGCCGACGAGGCGTGGATCGAGGAGTCGCTGGCGTTCGACGCACAGGTCGGCGCAGAGGATCGCGTCCTCATCGAGCGCGTGCAGGCGGGCATGCGGGCGGGTTTGATCGAGGACGGACGCCTGCTTCCGGAGTCGGAACAGCTCATCGCGCACTTCCAGGCGCTCGTCGTCGACGCCCTCGCGTAGACGCCTTCGCGTTTACAAATGTCTCCGATTGGTTAACGTGCCGCCCGCATGCGGATCAGCCTGACCCCGCGCACCTCCGAGTTCTTCACGCTCTTCGGCAAGGCCGGCGAGAACGCACTCGAGGTCTCGCGGCTCGTCGAACGTCGCTTCCGCGAGCACCCGAACTCCGGGATCACCCAGGAGCAGGTGAAGAAGGAGGAGACCGAAGGCGACGCGATCACGCGCGAGCTCATCACGCTCCTGAACACGCAGTACGTGACGCCGTTCGACCGCGAAGACATCTACCTCCTCGCGACCGAGATCGACGACGTCGTCGACTACCTCGAGGAGGCGTCCGACCTGCTCGGTCTCTACGGCGTCGAGATGCCGACGCGCCACGCCGTCGAGCAGTGCGGGATCATCGTGAAGGCATGCGAGCAGCTCGCCCTCGCGTGCGACAACCTGAAGGGGATGCGCGGCGTCCAGGAGGCACTCGTGCAGGTGAAGGCCCATGAGGACGAGGGCGACCGCGTGCTTCGCGACGCGCTCGCCGCACTCTTCCGCGACGAGGGGATCGACCCGCTCATCGTCATCCGCTGGAAGGACATCTACGAGGGCCTCGAGCGCGCGCTCGACGCGTGCGAGACGGCGGCGAACGTCATCGCCAACATCCTCGTGAAGAGCTAGGCCGGCGTGGAGGACCTCACCCTCGCGGCCGTCATCGCGACCGCCCTCTTCTTCGACTTCACGAACGGCTTCCACGACACGGCGAACGCGATCGCCACGAGCGTCTCGACGAGGGCGCTGACGCCGCGCACGGCAGTCATCCTCGCGGCGATCCTCAACTTCGCCGGTGCGTTTGCGTCGTTCGCGGTCGCGGCGACCATCGCCAAGGGGATCGTGAATCCCGACACGATCACCTTGAGCGTCATTCTCGCAGGACTCGTCGGAGCGATCACCTGGAACCTCATCACCTGGTTCCTCGGGCTGCCCTCGAGCTCGAGCCACGCCCTCATCGGCGGCGTCGCGGGCTCGTCGATAGCCGCCTCCGGACTCGACGTCATCAACTGGGACGGCATCTGGGACAAGGTCGTCATCCCCGGGATCCTCTCGCCCACGGTCGGCTTCGCGACGGCGTTCGCGCTGATGATCCTCATCATCTGGGTCATCCGGCGGCGCTCGCCAAGCCGCATCAACCGGATCTTCCGCCGCGGGCAGATCGTCTCGGGAAGCTTCGTCGCCTTCACGCACGGCACGAACGACGCGCAGAAGACGATGGGCATCATCGCCCTGGCGCTCATCGTCTCGGGACACCTGAGCCCAGACTTCGACCGCCCCCCGACCTGGGTTATCGTGTCGTCGGCCCTCGCCATGGCGATCGGGACGTACGTCGGCGGCTGGCGGATCATCCGCACGATGGGCTCGCGCATCGCGAAGATCGACCCGCCGCAGGGCTTCGCGGCTCAGACCTCATGCGCGGCGATCCTCTGGACGACCGCGCACTACGGGTTCCCCGTCTCGACGACGCAGACGATCACGGGCTGCGTCATGGGCTCCGGCGCGACGCGCGGGCTCGCGGCCGTCCGCTGGGGCATCGCGGGCAACATCGCCGTGGCCTGGGTGCTGACGTTGCCCGCCGCAGGCCTGGTCGGCGCGGTGATGGAGGAGGTCACGAAGCTCCCTGCGGGCGACCTCATCGTCTTCCTGCTCGCGGGCACCATCGCCGTCGCGGCGTTCATGGCGCGCCGGTACGAGACGCGGCGACTCGTTCCTGCGCACGCGTAGCGGCTCGCTTCACCGGAAGCTCACCCCACAGAACGTGCTGCCGATACACAATGCACCGATGGCGACGCGCGTTCGGTCACAGCCTCCCGAGACCCTGCTCAACAGGGAGCTCTCGCACCTCGAGTTCCACGCGCGTGTCCTCGAGCTCGCGACCGACGAGTCGCTGTCCCTCCTCGAGCGCGTGAAGTTCTGCGCGATCTTCTCCTCCAACCTCGACGAGTTCTTCCAGGTGCGCGTCGCGGGGCTCCTCGGACAGGCCGAGGCAGGCATCACCGTCCGCTCCGCCGACGGCCTGACGCCACAGCAAGCGCTCGCCCGCATCCGCGAGCGCGTCCTCGAGCTGTCCGCAATGCAGTCGCGGCTCTGGAAGCGCGACCTCCGGCCCGCGCTCGCGGCCGAAGGCATCACCGTCGGCGGGATCGAGGACCTCTCCGACAAGGAGCTCGGCCAGCTCGAGAAGCGGTTCCAGCGCGAGGTCTACCCCGTCCTCACACCGCTCGCTGTCGGTCCCGGCCAGCCCTTCCCGTACATCTCGGGCCTCTCGCTCTCGCTCGCGATCTTCGCCGAAGACCCCGATACGGGCGAGGAGCGCTTCGCCCGCGTGAAGATCCCGGAGGGCCTGCCCCGGTTCCTCGAGCTCGGCGGACGCGGCCTGTACGTGCCGCTGGAGCAGGTCATCGCGCACTTCCTGCCGACGCTGTTCCCGGGAGTCACCATCCTCGAGCGTGCCGTCTTCCGCGTGACGCGCGATGCCGACTTCGAGGTGTCCGACGACGCGGACGACCTTCTGGAGGCCGTCGAGACCCAGCTTCGACGACGGCGCTTCGGGGACGTCGTGCGCGTCGAGGTGAGCTCGTCGGCGTCCTCCGAGATGGTTGCGCGCCTGCAGAGCGGCCTCGGCGCCGACGAGACGCAGGTCTACCGCGTCGAGAGCCCGCTCGACCTCTCCGAGCTGCTCGAGCTGACGGCGATCGACCGGCCCGAGCTCAAGCCCGAGCCCTGGATTCCGGCGATTCCTCCGCGGCTCGCTCCGGCGCAGAGCGATCCCTCGGCCATCTTCGACGAGATCCGCCGGGGCGACGTACTCGTGCACCAGCCCTACGGCTCGTTCATCGCGAGCTTCGAGGTCTTCGCGCAGGCCGCCGTGCGCGATCCGAACGTCATCGCGATGAAGACGGCCGTGTATCGCACGAGCGACGACAGCGTCCTCGTCGGCTCGCTCATCCAGTGCGCCGAGGAAGGCAAGCAGTCGGTATGCCTCGTCGAGCTCAAGGCCCGCTTCGACGAGCTCCGCAACATCGAGTGGTCGAGAGCGCTCGAGCAGGCGGGCGTCCACGTCGTGTACGGCTTCCCCGACCTCAAGATCCACGCGAAGATGACCCTCATCGTCCGCCGGGAAGGCGACGCTCTCCGCCGCTATGCGCACATCGGCACGGGGAACTACCACGCAGCCACCGCCCGGCTCTACGAAGACCTCGGCGTGTTCACGGCCGACGAGGAGATCACAGCCGATGTCGCAGACCTCTTCAACTACATCACCGGGTTCGGGCGCCCGCAGAAGTTCCGGAAGCTCCTCGTCGCGCCGTTCACGCTTCGAAGCGGACTGGTCGACGAGATCCGCCGTGTCGCAGCTGCGGCCGCCGACGGAAAGCACGCGCGCATCCGCCTCAAGCTCAACCACCTCGTCGATCCGAAGATCGTGGAGGAGCTGTACGCAGCGTCACGGGCAGGCGCGCAGGTCGACATCGTCGCCCGCTCGACGTGCGCACTCCGTCCCGGAGTGAAAGGGCTCTCCGAGAACATCCACGTGCGCTCGATCGTCGGGCGGTTTCTCGAGCACAGCAGGATCTACTCGTTCGAGGCCGACGACAGGGTCGCGACGTACATCGGCAGCGCGGACCTCATGCAGCGAAACCTGGACCACCGGATCGAGGTGCTCGCTCCCGTCGAGAACGGCCGCGCGCGACAGGAGGTGCACGCCATCCTCGACAGCGCGCTGGCCGACGACACGAACGCCTGGACCCTCGACGCCAACGGCGAGTGGACCCGGGTCATACCCGAGAAGCCCGCGAAGTCGTATTCGCATCACGACACGATGATGCGTCGATCGCTCAAGCGCGCACGCCGCGGCGCTCGTGAGCGGCGCGCCGGCTAGACCGGCCGACCCACTCGCGACAATCCCGCCCGTGCGGGTGGCGGTCATCGACGTCGGCTCGAACTCGATCAGGCTTCTCGTGGCCGCGATCGAGCCGGGCGGCGACGCGAAGGCGGTCGAGCGCGATCGCGTGTATCTACGGCTCGGTGACGACGCCTACCGCTTCGGCAGCATCGGCGCCCGCAAGCTGGACGAGCTCGAGTTCGTCGCGGAGCGCTTCGCTCTCCGAGCACGGACACTCGGAGCCGAGCGCATCGAGACGATCGTCACCGCCCCGGGTCGCCAGGCGTCGAACGCGGACGAGCTGGTGGACGTCCTCGCGGATGCGACACGCGCGCATGTGCTCGTGCTGTCGGCCGAAGACGAGGCGCGGCTCGCCTGGGAGGGCGCGGTCGCCGCACTCGAGGCGCACCCGCGCACCGTGGCAGTGATCGATCTGGGCGGTGGGTCGTGCGAGATCGCCTTCGGCCCGGCCGCCGTCGGCCCCGCATGGGTCAGCTCGTGCGACGCCGGCGCGCTCAGGGTCACCCGTCGCTTCCTGTCCCATCCGCGACCGACACCTGCGGACGTCGAGGCGGCACGGGCTGGCGTACGAGATCTGCTGATCGGCATGGAGCCTCCGCGCGCCGCTGCCGCGCTCGCGATCGGCGGGACGGCGCGCGCGGTCGGCCGGATCGTCGGCCCTCGCTTCGGAGCGGGGAAGCTCGACGCCCTTGCGGACCGAATCGCCACCGAGGGTCACGAGTCCGTGGGCGCCGGGCTCGACGTCACGCCGACGCGGCTCGAGACGCTGCTCGGCGGCACGCTCGTCCTCGCCGAGCTGGCTCGGCGCCTCGACACGAAGCTCGAGGTTGGCAGGGGTGGGCTTCGCGAGGGAGCCGTCCGCGCGCTCGTGCGCGTGGAGTCGGCCGCCGCCTAGCTGTTCGCCGCGGCTTTCGGCTCGAGAAGCTAGACCGCCGCCTGGCGGTGCGTCGGAAGCCCCGTGGGCGCCTCGACGTAGAGCATCGGGACGAGCTCGCTCCCGTTCTTCTCGAGCACCCAGATCGCGCCTTTCTCGCAGGGCGCGTCCCATCCGAGGAGCAGCTCGAAGAGCTCGCGGTGCGTACACACCAGCGATGTCTCGGGCAGGTCGAGGAGCAACGTCGTCACGTCCTCGAGCGACGAGTCCGGACCGAGCTCCCACCGCTGGTCGACGGCGAGCCCCCGGCTCGCGGCGATCGGGACGACGGTCTCGACGCAGCGCGCAAGTGGGCTCGAAACGATCTGCGTGATCTCGCGGTCTGCCAATGACCACACGAGCTGGCGGGCCGTCATGCGTCCTTCCTCGTCCAGCCGGCGGAAACGGTCCACCCCGGGAGACGAGAGTCGCTCGCCTGCACTCGCGTGTCTCAGCAACAGCATCGGTGCCCTCTCGTCCTCGGGCTCTCCCCGGCCCGTTGCACAGAATTCTCGGAACTTGTACCCCTGCGGTCAAGGGGCATGCGTCGATTCGCTCCTTCCGGGCAGACGCAACGGCGGCGGGCGCCATTGCGTCGGGCAGGAGACGGAGGAGAAGCTAGGAGCCTTCGAGCTGACGCCGCTTGCGGCCGGCGAACAGCTTGGCGAGCACGTTCATGACGAGCACGAAGGCGATGAGGACGAGCGCCGCCGCCCACGCGGCGGCCTGCTCGCCGGGATCGGGGGATTCCGAGAACACGAAGATCGTGACGGGCAGTGTTGGGAGCGCGTGCGAGACGTCGGTCGAGATCTCGCTCGCGGCGATGGATGTCGTGAAGAGGAGCGGCGCCGTTTCCCCGGCGACTCTGGCGACCGCGATGACAACGCCGGTGAGGATCCCGCCGATCGCCGCCGGCAGGATGATGTTCCAGGTCGTCCGCCACTTCGTCACGCCGAGCGCGAAGCTCGCATCGCGGAGGCTGCGCGGGACGATCTCGAGGATCTCCTGCGTCGCTCGGGCGACCATGGGAAGCATGAGGATCGCGAGTGCGAACGCCCCGTACACCGCGCTCTGGCCGTGGCCGACGACGAGGACGCCGAACACGAAGATGCCGACCACGATCGCCGGCACGCCGTTCAGGACGTCGAGGACGATCTTGAGCGCGCGCGACACCCGTGGACCCGCGTACTCGGACATGTAGATCGCCACGAGCACGGAGACGGGGATCGCGATGATCATCGCCATGCCGACGATGAGCGCACTGCCCACGAGGGCGTCCGCGATGCCGCCCTTCTCACCGAACAGCGGGCGGGCCTTCGTGAAGAAGTCCACGTTGAGCTGGCTGAACCCTTTGTAGACGAGGGTCCCCAGCACGACGAGCAGGATTCCGCATGCCAGCACTGCTGACGCGATCGCGAGGACGCCGAAGACTTTCTCGACGATGCGCCGGCGGCGGAGCCCGTTCGACTTGACGGTGATGTCGAACGGGTCGACCGTCGTGGCGATGTCGCTCATACCGCTCTCCGGGCGCGCTCGAAGCGCACGACGACGAGCTGTGCAACGAGATTCGTCGCGAGCGAGATGACCATCAGGATCGCGGCGAGGTAGAGGATCGACGACGCCTGCTCGACACTCGTGGCGCCGACGTACTCCGAGGCGATCTTGCTCCCGAGCGAGTCGCCCGGCTCGAACCACGACGACGGAATCGCATTGTGGTTGCCGATCGTCTGGTTGACGGCGATCGCCTCGCCGAACGCCCGGCCGAGACCGAGCAACACCGCCGCGACGATGCCGGGAGCCGCGTACGCGAACATGACGCCCCGAATCGCCTCCCAGCGCGTCGAGCCGAGTGCTAGGGCCCCATCCGTGAGCTCGCGTGGCACCCGGATGAACAGCTCGCGGCAGATCGCCGACGTGATCGGGATGATCATGACGGTCAGGACGAGTGCTGCAGTGAAGATGCCCGAAGCACTCGGCTCACCCGAAAAGACGGGAAGCCATCCGAGCGGCGTGTTCTGGATCCACGGCTCGAGGTGGTCGCGAACCCAGGGACCGAACACGAGGATCCCCCATAGACCGAGGACGACGCTCGGAATGGCGGCGAGCAGCTCGACCATCGTCGCAATCGGCGCCGCCAGCCTCCGCGGCGCGATTTCGGTCAGGAAGAGAGCGATCGCGATGGACAGCGGGGTCGCGATGGCGAGCGCGATCAACGACGTGACGACGGTCCCGTAGATGAAGATGAGCGCGCCGAACTGGTTCGTGACCGGGTCCCAGGCCTCCGTCCAGACGAAGCTCAGCCCGAAGTCCTGGATCGCCGGCCACGCCAGATCGATGACCTTGTAGGCGATCCAGACCAGGAGAACGGTCGCGGCGAGGGCCGCGAGGATCGCGATCCCCTTGAAGAGGAGATCGCCGATGCGAATGCCACGGCGCCGGAGATCGCTCTCCGGCGCCGTGGTGGTCTCGTAGGTCGTCGAGGTCAAAGCCGCCCTACGACCCGGCCTGGATCTTCTTGATCTCGCGGTAGATGAACCCGTTCACTGCCTTCGGCATCGGCACGAAGAAGAGCGGCGGGCCGAACTTCTGGCCGGCGGTGACGGCCCAGTAGACGAACTTGCGGAGGTCGGCGGCCTTGTCCCCCGAGCTCGTCGGGACGATCACGTACGTGAACGTCGAGATCGGGTACGCCCGCTTGCCGCACTTCGGCGAGGGGTCGACGATCTTCAGCTGCGAGAGGCTCGTGACCTTCGCGGGGACTTCGCAAAGAGCCGCGGTCACGCCGCGGACACCCGGGGTCGCGTTCCCTCCGGCTCGGTTCTTCATGAGCGCGAACGCGATCTTGTTCTGGATCGCGTACGCCGCGTCCGCGTAGGTCAACGCACCCTCCGTCGACCTGACGACGCCGGCGACTCCAGCGCTCCCGCGTGCTCCTGTTCCGACAGGGAAGTTGACGCTCGTGTTGACGCCGACCTTGCTCTTCCACTGCGGGCTGATCTCGGAGAGGTAGTTCGTGAAGGCGTACGTCGAGCCGGAGCCGTCCGAGCGGTAGACGACGGTGATCTTGGTGTTCGGAAGGTTCCTTCCGGGATTGAGCGCCCTGATTGCCGGCGCGTTCCAGGTCGTGATGTTCCCGAGGTAGATGTTCGCGAGGACAGGCCCATTCAGGATGAGCCGTCCGCCGAGACCCGGGAGGTTGTACATCACCGACATGCCGGCGAGCGCCCACGGGATCACGACGCAGCCCTTGCAGGCGGCGAGCTGATCCGGCGACAACGGAGCGTCCGAAGCGCCGAAGTCGACTGTCCGGGCCGTGATCTGGGCGATGCCGGCTCCGGAGCCGGTCGCGGTGTAGATGATCTTGATCCCGAGCGCGTTGTCGGCCGCCGGGATCCATTTCGAGATGAGTGGGAACGGGAACGTCGCTCCCGTGCCCACGAGCGAGCCCGCCGTCGGCTTCGCGGACGCCGACTGCGTCCTGCCTGCGAAGGCAGCGAGCGCGACGATCGCGAGCGCTACGAGTCCCGCGGCAAGGATGCGCTTCATGATCGTGATTCCCCTTTCACTCCGATGTCGTGGGTCGTGCCTGCCCCCGAGCACATGCGCGGCGAGTCTCCTCCGCATCGCTGTGGCCGTGTGGTGCGCGAAGGTGAAGATCTCGTGACGATCTGGTGGCTCAATGCGAGGCGTCGGTGAACTCGCGGAACTCCGCCGTGACGAGGAATGCCGTCTGCTCGCCGATGTCGACGGCGTTGTCGCCGATGCGCTCGAAGCAGCGCGCGACCGTGATCTGTCGCATGCCCCACTCGAGCGCCGCGGCGTCGTTGACGTAGCCGAGGACCTCGTCGAACACCTGCCGATTCGCACGGTCGACGAGCTCGTCGAGCTCGTGGATGCGCCGCGCCATCGCAACGTCGCGAGTCGCGAACGCGTCGAGCGATACCCGTACCATCTCGACGCAGCGCTCCCCCATGTCGACGAGGCTCTCGATGACGTCGTGCTTCGTCTCGAGATGGCTCGAGAGCTTCGTGAGCTTCGCGATCGTGACGCACTGGTCGCCCATGCGCTCGACGTGGATGGCCGAGTGCAGGATCGCGAGCACGAGCCGGAGGTCTGTCGCGACCGGCGTCTGCCGGGCGAGCACGAGCTGGATCTGGTTCTCGAGCCCCATGTAGCGGTCGTCGATCTCGTCGTCGAAAGCGATGACCTCGTCGCAGAGCTCGACGTCCTGGCTCCGGAGAGCGTCGACCGCACCGCGGATCGCCCGCGATACGACCTCGCCGATCTCCTGGAACCCGGCCTCGAGCGCGTCGAGGTCCGACTGCAGCTCGGTTCTCATCCGAACCGCCCCGTCACGTAGTCCTCGGTGCGCTTGTCGCCCGGGTTGGTGAAGATCTTCGTCGTCAGGTCGTACTCGACGAGAATCCCGTTCCGCCCCTTCCCGTCCTCTCGCACCTCGACGCTGAAGAACGCCGTCATGTCCGCGACGCGCGCGGCCTGCTGCATGTTGTGCGTGACGATCGCGATCGTGTACTCGCGCTTGAGCTCGTGGATGAGGTCCTCGATACGCGTCGTCGAGATCGGGTCGAGCGCGGACGCCGGCTCGTCCATGAGGATCACGTCGGGCTCCACCGCCAGCGCGCGCGCGATGCAGAGGCGCTGCTGCTGGCCGCCGGAGAGCCCGAGGGCGTTCTCCTTGAGGCGGTCCTTGACCTCGTCCCAGAGCGCGCTGTGCCTCAACACGCGTTCCACCCGGTCGTCGAGGTCCTTCTTCATCCCGAGCATCCGCGGGCCGAAGGCGATGTTGTCGTAGATCGACTTCGGGAACGGGTTCGGCTTCTGGAACACCATCCCGATCCGGCGACGCACCTCGACCTTGTCGACCTCGGGCGCGTACAGGCTCCGACCGTGGTACAGCACCTCGCCCTCGATGGTCGCGCCGGGAATCTCGTCGGTCATCCGGTTCAGGCAGCGGATGAAGGTGCTCTTGCCGCAGCCCGACGGCCCGATGAACGCGGTGACGGCGTTCTTGTGGACGTCGAGCGTCGCCTCGCGGAGCGCGATCGCCCCGCTGTAGCGCACCGACAGCTTGTCGATCGCGAAGACGACGTCGCGCGAGCGGACGTCGGTCGCGGCCGCTCCGGCCAGCTCGCCGATGCGGACACTGTCGACAGCTGGAGCGGCGGTCGCCTCGTCCACGGTCGTCACGAGCACGCTTTCGTGCGAGCACCCACGACCAGAGTGTCCTCAGCCCATGCTGCGCGCCGGGCCGCACGGTGGTGAAGATGTGGTGAGGATTCGGTGAAGCGCTACGGCGCCGGGAGCTCGGCCCGCACCTCGAGCCCGCGCCCACGCGCCCCGCGGGCGTCGACCGTCCCACCCGCCTGCGTGACGATGTGCTTGACGATCGCGAGCCCGAGGCCGGTCCCGCGCGATGCGCGCGCGCGGTCGGAGCGGTAGAACCGCTCGAACAGCCTCGCCAGCTCGGACTCCTCGACGCCGATCCCGTCGTCGCGCCCGGTCACCGTGACGACGCCACCGTCGCGGTCGACGGAGAGCGTGAACGTGGCGCCCGGGCCGGCGTAGCGGATCGCGTTCTCCGCGAGGTTCTGCGCGATCACGCGGAGCATGCGGGGTCGGATGGCCAGCTCGATGTCGTCGGCGCACTCGAGCCGGACCTCGACCCCCGCCCGCGTGGCCCGCTCCTCGAGCTCGTCGACTGCCTCCTCGAGCACGGGCTTGACGGGTGTGGGGCCGAGCGCGACGACACGCGCGCCCGACTCGAGCTCGGAGAGGAAGAGCACCTCGTCGATGAGCTCGGTGATCTGGTCGATCTCGCCGCGCGCCTGCTCGACGAGCGCCGGAACGTCCTCGCCGGGAAGCGCCGTGGTCTCGAGGAGCGTCAGCAGCCTGGCGAGGGGCGTCCGCAGCTCGTGTGAGACCGCTGCGGTGAAGCCGGCGCGAAGCTCTTCGTACGCCGCAAGGTCTCCTTCCCGCGAGAGGTAGACGAGGCGTTCGCGGCGTCCGTTGACCTCGTACGGGACGACGAGGGGGATCACGCCGCGCTCGCCCGTGAGCAGGTCGGCAGGTAGCGGATCACCCTCGCGCAGGCCATCGACGGCCTGGCGTGCCCGGCGACTCGCGTGGAGCACCCGGTCGCTGTCGTCGAGGACGACGATCGCCTCCCGGCTCTCCTCGACGAGGACTCTCCCGCGAGTGGCATCGGCGTCCGTCACGTCACAGCGTTCTAACAGAAGGTTTGCGGACCGCTTGCGCGGATCTCACGACGTCCGTACTCACATCTCGGTGAATGCATGCGTCCTCGGAAAGGAGAACGCATGAAGGGCAAGGCACTCACAGTTCTCGGTGCGGCGGGAATGCTCATCGCGACGTCCGTCGCGGCGGCCGCAGTCGTCGTGGGGACGCCGGGCGACGACGTGCTACGCGGCACGGATCAGCCGGATCGCGTCTCGGCGTTCGCCGGCAACGACCTCGTGTATGCCCGAGCGGGAGGCGACGACGTTCGGGCCGGCGCCGGGAACGACGGCGTGCGCGCGGGCGACGGTGGAGACCTCGTCTACGGTGGCCGCGGCAACGACGTCGTTGCGGGCGGCACCGGAGGCGACCGTCTCTACGGCGGGTCCGACTCGGACGAGGTGAACGGACGCGACGGCGACGACCGCGCGGCCGGGAACCGTGGGCCCGACGACGTCTCCGGCGGAGCGGGCGACGACTCCCTGTACGGCGGCTGGGGCGCGGACCGCGTCTTCGGCGGCTACGGGAACGACCAGCTCCACGCGCTGGCGGCCGACGGCGACGTGGACCTCCTGCAGTGCGGGCCTGGACGCGATACCGCATGGATCCTCCGCTCCGAGCGGCGCATCACGCAGCTCGTCGGTTGCGAGGTCGTCTACCTCGTCGACGTGCTCACGCAGGAGCAGGCGGACGGCGAGAACACGGACGCCGACACCGAAGCGGACAGTTGAGGCAGGCGCCGAGACCGGGTTCCGCGCCTCCGGGACCCGGTCTCACCCGCGGAGGCGCAACACGACGACGGCCACGAGATAGGCGACTCCAGCGATCGCACCGAGCTGCGCGTACGGGCTGCCGTCTTCCCCGCGGGCGACCTCGACGACGAACGCACCAAGGATCGCCGTGATGACGACGATGCCCGCGATCGCGGTCGCCGCGAGGTCGATCTGGCGAAAGCGCTCGTCTTTCCCGTCGCCGCGAAGGCCGCGAATCGTCTCGCTTCGCCCTCCGAAGAGGATCACGGCCGCGAGACCGACCATGATCAGCAACGAGTACGCGCCGTTCCGGGGGTCACCGCCGATCCAAAGCGCCGCGAAGAAGACGACGCCGAGGGCAACGGCGAGCGCGGGCTGGAACCATTTCGACCTACTCATCTCCATCGAACATCTCCTCCACCTGGACGTCGAAGAAACGGGCGAGCGCGAGCGCGAGCGGCAGTGACGGCGTGTACCTCTCCGTCTCGATCGAGTTGATCGTCTGACGCGACACGCCCATGGCCCTCGCGAGCTCTGCCTGGGACAGATCTCGCTCGAGCCGCCGCTCCCTGATGTCGTTCCGCATGGCGATGTCAAGTTAGCTTGACAGCGTCGTGGTGTCAAGCCAGCTTGACATCGCCATAGCCACTCGGTTACCGGATGGACACCATCTCGGCTCCCCGGGAATGGTCGCAGCCGGCCACTATGGTGTTGCCGCATGGCGAAAGTCCTGATCATCGAAGACGACGACGTCATCGCCCGCGGGATGGCGCGACACCTGGAGACGGCCGGCTTCGACGCTGTTGGGGTCGCCAATGGGGAGACTGGTCTTGCGCGCCTGCGCTACGAGCGGCCCGACGTCTGCGTCCTCGACCTGATGCTTCCCGGCATCGACGGCTGGCGCGTAATCGAGCAGGCGCGCGACGAGGGCATCGGCACGCCCATCGTCGTCGTCTCGGCACGCGGCACGGAGCACGATCGCGTGCACGCGCTCGAGATCGGCGCCGACGACTACCTCGTCAAGCCGTTCTCGATGAAGGAGCTCGCGGCGCGCGTGCGCGCCGCTGCCCGCCGCGGCGTGAGCGACGCCGAGCCGCGGCGGGGCGACAGGATCGACATCGAGGAGCTTCGCCTCGACCCCGACAACGTCCAGGCGTACGTCGACGGGAAGAGCGCCGAGCTGACACCGACGGAGTTCCGTCTCCTCTACACGCTCGCCCGCGAGAAGGGACGCGTGCTCACTCGTGACGAGCTGCTCCAGCGAGTCTGGGGACGACGGGCGACCCATCGCGACCGCACGGTCGACGTCTTCGTCCGCAAGCTCCGCGAGAAGGTCGACCGCCGTGCGCCGAACCACACGTTCATCCACACGCGCTACGGCGTCGGCTACAAGCTCGAAGCCGAGCCGAAGTAGCCGTCAGGCGGGCTCTGGCGCGGGTGTCTCGGTCTCGGCGAGCCGTGCCTGGAGTCGGTCCTCGGGATTCGGGAGCGCTGTCGCGACGAGCCACGCGATAGCCGCAGCGAGGACCGCGATCGGTGCGACGTCGAATGCCGAGGAGCCCATGAGAAGCGTTGCGAGCAGCACGGCGGTGAACGGGACCCGCAACACGGCAGTGGTTCCCGCGGCGATCCCGGCCGCCACCGCGGGCGTGGTGTTCAACCCGGGCAAGACGTCGGCGGCGGCGATCGCGGCGGCCACGCCCAGGGCGATCGCCGGGAAAACCGGTCCGCCGCGGAACCCGGCACCCAGCGACAGGGCGTACGCGAGGCCCTTGGCCACGACGAGCAGGACGAGCACACCGGCCGATCCCTCGGCAACGATGGCCGGCAGCCCCGTCTGACCCGAGAAGAGAACGAGATCGACGGGCCGGTCGGTGGTCGCGCGGAAGACGACCGCGAGCAGACCGACGAGAAGCCCGGCGACGATCAGCAGCGCGACGGGCCCGAACTCTGGTCTTGCCGCGATCCGGTGCGCGAGGTGGCGGATCGCGACGACGACCACGGCAATGACGACTGCCATGACGAGGCACCACGCGAGGTCGGTCACCTGCACGCTGTCGTATGCGGGGAGCGACGGCAGGGCGAGGTTCGTCTGGTGAAGTCCTTGCCAGCCCGCGACGCCGGTGAAGACGAGCGCACCCGTGCCCGCAGCCACGAACCCCGGCAGAAGGGCACGACCGATCTGCTGCGCCGGGATGTTTCCGCTCGCGGCGGTCACCTCGAAGAGGAGGAAAGCGGCGACGAGCGGTCCTCCGAAGAGCGCAGCGATCGCTGCGAAAGCGCCCGCGAACACGAGAAGCTGTGCTCCCGTCCCGTCGAGGCGGATCACGCGAACTGCCAGCGCGCCCAGCCCCAGGCCGAGCGCGATCAGGGGTGCCTCCGGGCCGAGAACGAGCCCCAGGCTCAACGACGCGAGGGCGGCGGTGAGGATGCTCGTCAGTGCGATCGGAGCAATCGGCTCCGCGCCGAGGCCCTCGAGCGGCGAGTGCCCGCCGTGACCCGGTAGTCGAACCGCGGCGGCGACGAGTAGGCCCGCAAGACCGGGAACGAGAATCACGTACCACCAGGCAGGCTCGCTCCACCCGAACTCGTCCGGGATCACCTCCCATACGACGTGCGTCAGATCATGAATCGCCGTCTGGAAGAGCACGGCCGCGAACGCGACGGGAAAGCCGAGCAGCGCGGCGAGCACGAGCGTCCGAACATATGCCTTCGCCTCGTCGTTTCGCATTCGCGGACCCTACTGCGAGCGCTGGTCAGGCACGGGGGTCGGTCGTCACGAGCGGTCGCGCCCAGCCGTGCGTCCGGAGGATCCGCGAGCCCTCGCTCGCGCGATGGTCCCACGTGAACGCCGAGGTCGGCGTGAAGCGGAGCGCGACGTCGTCGGACTCGAGGAACGACAGTGCGGTCGGATCGTCGACGGCCGCCTCCGTCGCGACGTAACGCCCCTGCACGCGATCGATGAGCGGTTGCGCGGCGGGAGCCCGCACGACCTCGACGGAGCCGACGATCGAGGCGCCGCACACCTCGTAGCCGGGACGCGAGTCGTGCACGACGAGCGTCGCCCTCGGATCCGTCTCGAGATTCCTCACCTTGCGGCTCCGCGCCGACGTCGCGAGCAACACAGCGCCGTCGTGCGGCGCGTACCACATCGGGATCGCATGGATGGCTCCCGCCGGGTCGAACGTCGCGAGGACGCCGACCAGGCGAGCGCCGAGAAGCTCGATCACGAGCGGGTCTGCGAACACCGCCTCGTCGCGGAGGACCCGGCTCTGCTCGAGCTCACCCACCCGAAGGACACTACGCGGTTCGTGTATAGTTCGCCTGGTTAATGGTTAGTGAGGTTACGCTTATTCCCGAGGCTGTCGCATCCGACTTGCGACCCGTGCTCCTGCGCCTCGCGCGGGAGCTCCGCAAGGAGACCGAGCAGCTCGGGATCACCGCCCGCCAGGCGACGCTGCTCTGGCTCGTGAAGCGCAGCCCCGGTCTCTCGCTCGCCGAGCTCGCCGCCGATGAGGGCATCTCGGCACCGGCGATGTCCGGCCACGTCGACCGGTTGGAGCGCGCCGGGCTCCTGGAGCGCGTGCGCTCGAGCGACGACCGGCGGCGGGTGGGCCTCCGGCTCACCGAGGAGGGCGAGCGGCTCATGCGCCGGGTTCGCGCGCGTCGGACGACCTGGCTCGCCGATCGACTGAAGGCGCTCGAGCCACCGGAGCTCGAAGCGGTGGAGCTCGCCATCCCGGCACTCGTGCGGCTCCTCGAGGCAAGAGCGTGACGACCCTGGCGTTCGCACTGCGCGCCAGGACGTTTCGCAGCCTTCGGCGGCACCGCAACTATCGGATCTTCTTCACCGGCCAACTCGTCTCGCTCGCGGGCACGTGGATGCAGAATGTCGCGCTCGCATGGCTCGTGATCGAGCTCTCCGGCTCGCCCCTCGCGATCGGTGCGCTCGCCTTCTGGCGCTTCGTCCCGTTCACGGTCTTCGGGCTCGTCGCCGGAGTCGTCGCCGACCGGATCGAGTCGCGCAAGCTCGTGATGGCGACGCAGGCCGCGGCGATGGCGATCTCGATCGCGCTCGCGGTGGTCACGCTCACGGGCACGGCGACGCTCGCGATCGTCTACGTGCTCGCGGCGCTCGGCGGCGTCGCACTCGCCTTCGATGCCCCGGGGCGGCAGTCGCTCACGTTCCAGATGGTCGGACCGCGCGAGCTGCCGAACGCCGTCGCGCTCAACTCCGGCCTCTTCAACGGCTCGCGCGTGATCGGGCCGGCCATCGCGGGTCTCGTGATCGCGGCGGTCGGCACGGGCCTGTGCTTCGTCCTGAACGCCGTGAGCTTCCTCGCCGTGCTGACGGCGCTCGCCATCGTCCGTGCGGAGGAGCTGCACCCGGTCGTGAAGGATCGCGGCGCGACCATCGTCGGCGGACTCCGCCGAGCGGTGTCGTTCGCGTGGAACGAGCCACAGCTCCGGCTGATCCTCACGGTCGTCACGGTCGTCTCGACCGTCGGCTTCAACTTCCACGTCCTCGTGCCGCTCCTCGCGGCGGACACGCTGCACGTGGGGCCCGAGGGCTTCGGTCTGTTGTCTGCGACCTTCGGCCTCGGCGCCCTCGTGGGCGCGCTCGCGACCGCGTCGTTCCGGCACGCGAGCTGGCGGATGTTCTCCGTCGGCACGGCGTCGTTCGGAGTACTCGTGCTGCTCCTCGCGCCCGTGCAGAACCCGTATCTCGCAGGGCTCGTCCTCTTCGGGGTGGGCGTCTCCTTCACCCTCTTCACCGCGAACGCCAACTCGCTCGTGCAGCTCACGGCCCCCGACCACCTGCGGGGCCGCCTC
Organism: Gaiellaceae bacterium; assembly: GCA_035758735.1. GTDB lineage: Bacteria > Actinomycetota > Thermoleophilia > Gaiellales > Gaiellaceae > GMQP-bins7. The sequence continues at coordinate 4,900 of DASTWH010000077.1, read as the reverse complement.
ATCGGCCTCTACCTGTTCGCGTTTCTCGGACTCGCGCCCGTCGGCGGACTGTTCGCCGGCTGGCTCGCCGACGTCGGCGGCACGACGCTCGCCTTCGCGGTCGCCGGTCTCACCGCGCTCGTGACGATCGGCATCGCGAACGCCAGGCGTGTTCGTCCGGAAGAGCCGGCGCTCTCACACGCCGGGTAGCCCACCGGTCTCATGCTCCTGCCCGGAACGTCGGAGCACGAGGTACGCGACGACGACGACGACCAGCGTGAAAGCGAGCATCATCGCCGCAGTCGCGTTGATCGCAGGCGTGACCCCGAACCGCAGCTGGCCCCAGATGTAGATCGGGAGCGTCTCCGAGTTCGTGCCGGTCACGAAGAACGACGTGATGAAGTCGTCGAACGAGAACGTGAAGGCGAGCAGCCCGCCGGCGAGGATCGCGGGCGCGAGCCGTGGCAGCGTCACCTGCCTGAACGTCGAGAGCGGCCCCGCCCCGAGATCGAAGGACGCCTCCTCGAGGTGCTGGCCCATCGACACCCAACGGGCGCGGACGACCAGAGCGACCACGGACGCGTTGAAGACCACGTGCGCGATCAGGATCGTGTGCCACCCGAGCGGGCTCTCGAGTCCCAGCCGGCTCCCGGCTTGGACGAAGAACACGAGCGCTGCGATCGCGAACACGATCTCGGGGGTGACGAGCGTCATGTATGCGAGAGCGTCGATCGGTGTGCGCACCCACGAGCGCATCCGGGGCAACGCGAGTGCGAGCATCGTCCCGAGGACGCAGGCGACGACCGCGTTCCCGAGCGCGATGAGGATGCTGAACTTGAGCGCGGTCCGGATCTCGGGAGTCTCGAGCGCGATCTCGAACCACTTGGTCGAGAAGCCCTGCCAGTAGAGGACGTCCCGGCCACCGTTGAATGCGAAGACGACCACGACGGCGATCGGGGCGTACAGGAAGACGTACGCGAGGATGGTGTAGCCACCGAGGAGTCGGCGTCCCGTCACGAGTGCTGCTCCTGGCGGCCCAGCGCGCGGGCGTAGACCACGAGGGCGACGGTCAGCGCGCCGATCACGACCATCGCGATCGCGCTGCCGAGGGGCCAGTCCTCGGACTCGAGGAACTGCTGCGCGATGAGGTTGCCCGCGTAGAACGTCTTGTTGCCCCCGAGGATGACGGGGATGATGTACTCGCCCGTCAGCGGGATGAACACGAGCAGCGACCCCGCGAGGATCCCCGGAAGAGCAAGCGGGAGCGTGATTCGCCGAAAGGCGCGCCAGGGCGGATCTCCGAGGTCCTGCGCCGCGTCGACGAGCGACCAGTCGATGCGCTCGAGCGCCGCGTAGAGCGGCAGGACCATCAAGGGGAGGTAGTTGTAGGCGACCCCGATGTAGACCGCGTTGGGCGTGAAGAGGATCTCGTGGCGCTCGAGGAAGCCCGTCAGTCCGAGTGCCCGGAACAGCGGGAACTCGGGGTCGAGGACGATCAGCCACGCATAGGCCCGGATGAGGAAGCTCGTCCAGAACGGGACGATGACGAGCAGGAGGAGAAGTGTCTTGTGCTTCGCGTAGCGGGCGATGTAGTAGGCGAGCGGGAAGCCGACGACGAGCGTCGACAGCGTTCCGACGATCGACAGCTTGAGCGTCTCGAGGAAGATGTCGCGATACAGGTGGAGTTCGCCTGCGATGTCGTCCCAGAGGTAGCGGTAGTTGTCGAGCGTCCACGTGTAGGCGACGTCGGAGAAACCCTCGACCTGACCGAAGCTCGTCGCCGCGATGAAGCCGAGCGGGACGAGGAAGAAGACGACGTACCAGGCGACGGCCGGTAGGACGAGCCACCCCGGGTAGCGCGGACCACCGGCACCGGCGCGGCTGCTCCCGCGCCGGTGCTCGGGCGTGTCGGCTTCAGTCGACGCCAACGGCTACGAGGCCTTGAACTCCGTCCAGATCCGCTCGCGGAGCCGCTTGCCGGTCGGGGAGACCACGTTGACCTCGAGCTTCTTCACCACCGCCGGCGGCGGGAAGACGACCGGGTCGCTGAGCAGTTTCCCTGCAGCGGTCCCCTTGAGGAGCGATCGCTTGAGCGGCGACCCGTAGTACGTGTACGAGGTCTCGACGCCGTTGTTCTTCGGCTGGTAGACGAAGTTGATCCAGGCATGCGCGGCGTCGGGGTTCTTCGCACCGACGGGGATGTTGTAGTAGTCGATCCAGATCTCCCCGCCCTCCTTCGCGACGACGTACTTCGCCGGGACCTTCGACGCCAGGAGGATGCCGTCACCACTCCAGCCGAGGCCCATCCAGGCCTTGCCTCTCGCGATGAGCGTGTCGTAGTTCGACGAGTGGAGCGCCACGATGTACGGCTTCAGCTCGAACAGCACCTTCTTGACCTCGTCGAGCTGCTTCCTGTCCTCGGTCGAGTACGAGTAGCCCAGCATCGTCGCGATCGACCCGAGGACCTCGGGCGAGCTGTCGACCATCGTCGTCTTGCCGTACTTCTTCGTGAGCGCGACGAACTCCCTCCAGGTCGTCGGCCGCTCCTTGATCTTGTCCGTCCGGTACATGAAGCCCGTCGTCCCCCAGTCCTTCACGACCGAGTACGTGCTCTTGGGGTCGTCTGGCGTGTTGTGGAACTTCGGGTCGACGTTCTTCTTGACGTTCGGAAGCTTCGACCAGTCGAGCGGCTCCACCAGCTTCTCAGCGATGAGCTGCTTCGTCATGTAGTTCGACGGGCACACGAGGTCGTACCCTCGGGCACCGGCCTTGAGCTTCGCGTGCAGCGTCTCGTTCGAGTCGTAGAAGCTCTTCTTGACCTGGATTCCCGTTGCCTTCGTGAAGGCCGCGTACGTCTTCGGGTTCACGTACTGCGCCCAGTTGTAGAAGTTGAGCGTCTCCGCTTCCGACGCTGCGAACGCGTCGGGCGCGAGCCGCGAGAGACCTGCGGCCGCGAACGCCGCCGCAGTGGCGCCCGCGATGAAGCCGCGTCGGTTGACGGGCTGCTCCCAAGTGAGCTCGTCGCTCATTCGTTCCCTCCTTGATCGAAGTCCAGGGCCTCCTCGTCGGCCCACGTGACCGAGACGCGCTCGCCCTCTGCGAGGGTCTCGATCCCCGCACGTGCTCCTGACCGCTGTTCCCGCGCAAGCACCTCCTGACCGTCGTCGAGCCGGACGACGCACTGCACCGCCGGGCCGATCACCATCGTCGTTGCGACGACGCCCGGCACTCCGCTGCCGCCCGCCTGGACTCGCAGGCGCTCCGGCCTGACCGCAACCTGCCCCCCGTCCACGCTGATGAAGTTCGTGTCGCCGATGAAACCGGCGATCCACTCGGTCGCCGGCGAGTCGTAGATCTCGTGCGGCGCTCCGATCTGCTCGATGCGACCGCCGTTCATCACGACGACGCGGTCGGACATCGCGAGCGCCTCCTCCTGGTCGTGCGTGACGTACACGAACGTGATGCCGATCTCCTCCTGGATGCGCTTCAGCTCGATCTGCAGCTCCTTGCGCACCTTGAGGTCGAGCGCGCCGAGCGGCTCGTCGAGGAGGAGCACCCGCGGATGCATCACGAGCGCGCGTGCGAGCGCGACACGCTGCTGCTGCCCGCCCGAGAGCTGCCGAGGCTTTCGGCCGCCCAGGCCCTCGAGCCTGACGAGCGCCAGCATCTCCGTGGCGCGAGCGCGCCGTTCCGTCCGGCCGAGCCGCCGCTGCTTCAGACCGTAGGCGACGTTGTCGAGCACGCTCAGGTGCGGAAAGAGCGCGTAGGACTGGAACACCGTGTTGACGTCGCGCTTGTACGGAGGCACGCGCGAGACGTCGGCTCCCCCGATGCGGACCTGACCCTCGTCGGGCTGCTCGAAGCCCGCGATGAGGCGAAGTGTCGTCGTCTTGCCACAACCCGACGGGCCGAGGAGCGAGAGGAACTCGCCCGGATGCACCTCGAGGTCGATGCCGTCGACGGCCGCCACCGCGCCGAAGCGCCTCGTCACACCGACGAGCTCCACGTCGGGAACGCTCTGAGCCGGCGCCGTCGTGCTCAGTAGCTGGGCGGACTGATGATCCACATCACCTCCGCCAGGTCGCCGCCACTGTTGACGAGCCGGTGCGGCGTCGACGACCGGTAGTCGATGGAGTCCCCGGTCGCGAGCTCGAACACATCCGACCCCAGCTGAAGCGAGACGTTTCCCTCGAGCACGACCAGGAGCTCCTCCGAGTCGCCGTGGGTGTACGGCTCGTCGCCGGTCGACCCGCCGGCGTCGAACTCGCCGACGATGACCTGCAGGTTCTCGAGCGGTCGCGGTGTGAGCATGAACTTCCGGCCGAGCGTCCCGAACGCGAGGTTCGGCCGCGCCTCGCGGCGGAGGACACGCGGCTTGCCGGTCGACCCGTTGGGCTCGAACAGATCGGCGACGTTGACGCCGAGCGCTGCCGCGATTCGCTTCAGCGACGCGACACTCGCGTTCGCGCGCCCCCGCTCGACCTGGCTCAGGAAGCTCTCGGAGAGGTCGGCGCGATCCGCGACCGTCTTCAGGGTCGCCCGTCGGAGCCGGCGGATCGCCCGGAGGCGCTCCCCGACGTCGACGCGCTCGGCTTCAGCGATCTGCGAGTCCATCGAAGAAAACTGAAGCGACACTACTCCTCCCTTTGACGGGAAGCAACCGGCCGTGAGAGAGTTGCGTCGCGTGGCGACCGTCGTGTTCTTTCCCGAGGGGGCGTACGGCCCGACGAACAACTGCGTCGGGATCGGACAGGTTCTCGTGGAGCGTGGACATCGCGTCGTGTTCGTGATCGAGGAGTCCTTCGCGGGCTCGCTCGAGGCGCAGGGCTTCGAGGAGCGGCTCATGCGCCTCGGCCCGCCACCCGAGGTCGAGGAGGAGCCCGGCCAGTTCTGGAAGGACTTCATCCGGGACACCGCGCCT
>DASTWH010000064.1:0-2884 GCA_035758735.1 Gaiellaceae bacterium | reverse complement strand
GGCGATGAGCAGGAACGACGAGAGCATCAGGATGTGCCACTCCCACCATGAGACCTGCCAGTTCCGCGCGTAGGCGATCACCACCATCGCCTCGGCCAGCAGCACGAACGCGAGCGCGAACGCGAGCACGAAGCGCTCCTCACGGCGCCGGTGGAGCCGGAGGAATCCGAACGCGGCGATCCCGAAGAACGCGCAGCCGAGCGCGGCTAGGAGCAGCTGCCAGCCGTCGAGCTGCTCGGCGAGGAGCGGGTCGTCGAGCGGCGGCAGCTCGGCGAGCGAAACCACTGCCCAGGCGGCGACGATCGCCGACAGCACCCCGATGAGCGCCGGAGTCGCACGAAGGACCGACTCCGCCCGCGCGCCGCTCAACTCGAAGGACGACGCGGCGGCGACGGCGGCCGCGAGCACGAGGCCGACCGGGGTCGCGAGCTCGAAGCCGGCATTCGACCCGAGGAGCACGCCGGGCGTCGCCAGCGCATGTAGCCCGAGGAACGCGGCGCTCACGATGAAGGCGAACGAGATGAGCAGCAGGCGGGCATCGCGTCGACGGCGCGCGGCGGTGGTCACGCTGAAGCCGAGTGCAGTTGCGACCAGGGCGGCGCCGAGGACGAGCCAGAAGTGCGCCGGATGGTTCTCCCAGTCACCGTCGATCGCGGGGCGCGCGAGGAGGACGGCGAGAAGCAGGAGCGGCGCGACAGCGACGGCGACCCAGGTGCCAGGACGCATCCGCATCAAGTATCCCGGACCGCTGTCTATCCTCACCTTCCCCATGAAGGTCGTCCTTCCCGACTCCTCCGAGCTCGAGCTCCCCGATGGCGCGAACGGTCTCGACGCCGCGCGCGCGATCGGGCCGAAGCTCGCCGAGCAGGCCGTGCTCGTCAAGGTGGACGGCGCGACGCGCGATCTGCGTCTCCCGCTCGTTGACGGCGAGAGCATCCGGTTCCTGACGACGCGCGACACGGACGACCCGGACGCGCTGTTCGTCCTCCGGCACTCGACCGCGCACCTTCTCGCCGAGGCGGTCATGCGCCTGCATCCCGGCGTGAAGATCGCGATCGGCCCCCCGATCGCGGACGGCTTCTACTACGACTTCGAGTTCCAGGAGCCGATCTCCGAGGCCGATCTCGAGGCAATCGAGGCGGAGATCCGGCGCGAGATCACCGAGGGTCGCGAGTGGACACGCGAGGAGCTCAGCCGCGACGAGGCGATCGCGCGCTTCGAGGCGGAGTCGCAGCCGTACAAGGTCGAGCTCGCGCGCGACGCCGAGGGGCAGATCTCGCTGTACACGCAGGGCGACTTCACCGATCTCTGCCGCGGCCCGCACCTGCAGAATGCCGAGCCGATCAAGGCCGTGAAGCTCACGAGCCTCGCAGGCGCCTACTGGCGGGGCGACGAGCACAACGCGCAGCTGACCCGGATCTACGGCACCGCCTTCTACTCGCAGGCGGACCTCGACGCGCACCTCGAGCGGCTCGAGCAAGCGCGGGCGCGAGACCACCGCAAGCTCGGCCGCGACCTCGACCTCTTCCATCTCTCCGACCACTCACCGGGATCGCCCTTCTGGCACCCGAAGGGGATGGTGCTCTGGAACGGCCTCGAGGACATGCGCCGGCGGGAGAACCGGCGACGCGGGTATCAGGAGGTGAAGACGCCTCTCCTCTACGACATCCAGACGTACATCACGTCGGGCCACTACGAGAACTACCGCGAGAACATGTTCTTCGTCGAGACGCACGAGGGCGAGGAGCCGCTCGCGCTGAAGCCCATGAACTGCCCCGGGCACATGCTCCTGTTCGGCTCGGAGCTTCGCTCGTACCGCGACCTCCCGATTCGCTACGCAGAGTCCTCGACGCTCCATCGTGACGAGCGGGGAGGCACGCTCCACGGTCTCCTCCGCGTGAAGCACATCACCCAGGACGACGCTCACGTCTTCGTCACCGAGGAACAGATCCAGGACGAGATCGACGGGATGATCGACTTCGCGACGTACCTCTACGACCGGTTCGGGGTGACGCCGCACGCGGAGCTCTCCACCCGGCCCGAGAAGCGGCTCGGGACCGACGAGCAGTGGGATCGGGCGGAGGAAGCGCTCGAGGCGGCGCTCGTGCGGCACGGGCTCGAATATGTGATCTCACCCGGTGAGGGGACGTTCTACGGACCGAAGATCGACCTGCACATGACGGACGTCCTCGGCCGCAGTTGGCAGATGGGGACGATCCAGCTCGACTACCAGATGCCGGTGCAGTTCGGCCTCACCTACATGGGCGCGGACAACCGCGAGCACTCGCCCGTCGTCATCCACCGAGCGCTCCTCGGCTCGCTCGAACGGTTCCTGGGCATCCTCGTCGAGCACTACGGCGGGGCGTTCCCGTTCTGGCTCGCTCCGGTGCAGGCGCGAGTCGTCCCGGTCGGCGAGGGTCATCGCGACGCGGCGCGAGCGCTTCGCGACCGCTTCGCCGAGGAGGGGTTCCGGGTCGACCTCGACGAGCGCGACGAGACGCTCGGAAAGCGCATCCGCGACGCCGAGCTCGAGAAGGTGCCGTTCGTGGTCGTGTACGGCGACCGCGAGTCGGAGGCGGCTCGCGCTTGGCGGAGCTTCGAGCTCCTCGCCGTACGGGAACGCGGCGGCGAACAGTCGGACGTCTCGCTCGACGCGTTGCTCGAGAGCTTTCGCGAGCTGGCGGCGGAGGCAGATCCTCGATAGGTGGTAGCATCCCGGCTCTGCAAGTAGGAGCTCATCGCTTCCTCACCTCCCGGGCTTGACTCGCGGAGGTTCAACCGAGCCGGTTGGACGAAGTGACGAGCCGCTGCCTGCAGCGGTTTTTGTCGTTTACAAGGAGGAAGCTGAGAGCTTGATGAAGGGCCTTTGAGACCTCGCCGCCGC
>DASTWH010000059.1:0-5084 GCA_035758735.1 Gaiellaceae bacterium | reverse complement strand
CGTCCGGCCGGCGTACGTCGTCCCGGAGACGAAGGACCTCGCTGCGCTCCTCGCAGACTTCCGCCGCGAGAAGCAGCACCTCGCGATCGTCATCGACGAGTACGGCGACACCGAGGGGATCGTGACGCTCGAGGATCTGCTCGAAGAGATCGTTGGAGACATCGAGGACGAGTTCGACCTACCAGACACGTCGATCGAGCGCGTCGACGAGACGCACATCCGCATCGACGGCACGTACACAATCGACGACTTCAACGAGGAGTTCGGGACGGAGCTCGAGCAGGAGGACTTCAACACGATGGCCGGCCTCGTGTTCGGGGAGCTCGGACGCGCGCCGGAGGTCGGCGACGAGGTGCGGACGGACGGTCTCTGCCTCCGCGTCCTCGAGCTCGACGGTTCGCGGATCCTGAAGCTCGAGGTCGAGTTCGGCGCCGACGACGAGACGCCGACGGACGAGCCTGCCGCGGCGTAGGCTGGGCCTGTTGGGCGCAAGGCAGGAAATCCGCAAGCGCGGGCTTTCCGGCCGCGCCAAGACCCCTGAAGGCGGTCGCTTTGCGACCGCTGGCCTCGTGTCTCGATGAGCGATTCGGCATTTCGGCACCGCGACTTCGCCCTCTTCTGGGTGTCGCTCGTCACCGAGGCGCTCGCGCTGCAGATGGCGGTCGTCGCGATCGGCTGGCAGGTGTACACGACGAGCGGCAGGGCGCTCGATCTCGGACTCCTCGGCCTGGCCGAGTTCCTCCCGCTGCTGCTGCTGGCGCTTCCCGCCGGTCAGCTCGCCGATCGCCTGCCGCGGCGGAACCTCCTCACGGTCATGGCGTTGTCGAACGTGCTCGTGCTGGCCGGTCTCCTTGCCGTGACCGTGGCCGACACCGGCCACCTCTGGCCGTTCTTCGCTCTCGCCTTCGTCCAGGGAGTCGGAAGCGCGATCGGCGCTCCGGCGGGCCGCGCGCTGACGCCGTCGCTCGTCCCGCAAGAGATCCTCGTGAGCGCGCTCGCCCAGCGCTCGATCGCATTTCAAGGATCGGCCGTCCTCGGACCCGCTCTGGGCGGGATCCTGTTGTGGGTCAACCCTGAGCTCGTCTACGGGGTCGGGATCGCGTTCTCGATCGTCGGGTTGGTGTGCATACGCGCCATGCGCGCCGGGCGATCTCCTGCAGGAACCGTTACGGCGGGTCTCGACGAGGTGCTCGCGGGCGTTCGCCTGATTCGACGCACGAACGTCCTCCTGGGGGCGATCTCGCTCGACCTGTTCGCGGTGTTGCTCGGCGGGGCGGTCGCGCTCCTGCCGATCTTCGCGAAGGACATCCTCGAGGTCGGCCCGGTCGGACTGGGATTCCTGCGCGCGGCGCCCGCCGTGGGATCGCTCATCTGCGCGCTGATCATCAGCCGATACCCGATCCAGCGTCGCGCGGGTCCCCTCCTGCTGTTCGTGGTCGCCGGGTTCGGCGTCTGCATGGTCGTGTTCGGGCTCTCGCGCACGATGTGGCTGTCGATGCTCGCTCTCGCGCTCGGGTCGGCCTTCGACACGGTGAGCGTCGTCCTCCGTTCGACGATCCTCCCGCTCGTCACCCCCGACGAGCTTCGCGGGCGCGTGACGGCCGTGGAGATGGTCTTCATCAGCGCGTCGAACGAGCTGGGCGCCTTCGAGTCCGGCGTCGCCGCGGCGCTCATCGGCGCGGTCCCCGCCGTCGTGCTCGGCGGTCTCGCGACCGTCGTCGTCGCGGGGGCGTGGTGGAAGCTCTTCCCGGCTCTCGCGCGCGTCGACCGGCTCGACGAGCTACGACCGGTCAGCGTCTCGCCGAGCTGAGCAGCCTGCCTGCGCCGACGTTCCGGATCGACGCGTCGACGAGCTCGATCGGATGGAGAGCCGGCAGCGGCTGCCTCGCGCGGTTGAGCGCGGCCGAGATCTGCACGAGGCAGCCGGGATTCGCGCTCGCGTAGAGCTGGGCGCCGGTCGCGAGCACGTGCGCGGCCTTGCGGTCGCCGAGCTCGCGGGCGGCGTCCGCCTGCACGACGTTGTAGATCCCGGCCGATCCGCAGCACAGGTCCTGCTCCGCCGGCTCGACGATCTCGAGACCGGGGACGCGATTCAGCGAAGTGCGGGACGAGAGCGGGAGCTTCTGTGCGTGGCGGAGGTGACACGAATCCTGCAGCGCGACCTTCACCTGGAGCGGATGCCGCGACGCCCTCGTTCGCGTGTCTCCGAGCAGTTCGCCGACGTCGCGCACCTTGGCCGAGAACGCCGCGGCCTTTTCGTCGCCAAGCAGCCAGCCGAGCTCCTTCAGATGCGACCCGCAGCCCGACGCGTTCACGACGACGAGGTCGACATCGCGGAGCGCAACCAGCAGCCGCCTCGCGAGCTCCTTACCCTCGTCGAGCCGTCCGGCGTGGACGGAGAGCGCGCCGCAGCAGCCCTGCGGCGGCGCGACCACCTCGAATCCATCGGCGGCGAGCACGCGCGCGGTGGCGGCATTCACGTCCGGGAAGACGGCGCTCTGCACGCAGCCGGTGAGCAGCCCGACCCGCGCACGCCGTGGTCCCTCGGCCGGCGTCACCGCCGGGACGTCGCCCTGGCCGCGCCAGCGCGGCGCGATGTCGGCGAGCGGCTTGAACCGCTTCGGCAGCGGAGCGTGCCGCCCGAGTGGCGCGACGCGCAGCGCGGCGCGCATCCGTCGCGGATGGGGGAGGAGGCGGAAGAGCAGGCCGCGCACGACGCGGTCGCCGAGCGGGCGCTCGAGCTCCTCCTCGACGGCTGCCCGCGTCGATTCGATGAGGCGGTCGTAGCGCACGCCGGACGGGCAGGACGAGAGGCAGGCCATACAGCCGAGGCAGCGGTCGAAGTGCTGCGAGACCGTCGCGTTGAGCGCGATCGTGCCGTCCAGTCGTGCGTCCATCAGGTGGATCCGCCCGCGTGGCGAGTCCATCTCCTCGCGCCAGAGGACGTACGTCGGGCAGGTGGGGAGGCAGAACCCACAGTGGACGCAGTCCGAGGTGTACTCGCGGATCACGCCGCGAGCACTCCGCGGGGATCGAGCTCGGCGGCGATGCGGTCGACGAGCGCCTGGCCAGGGGGCCGCCCGGCCTCGTCCGCTCGTTCGACGGTGTAGGCGACCCCCGCGGCCGGCCGCACCACCGCCCGGCCGAGGCCGGCGAGGACGTCGGCGAGGTCACCCGGGCTGAAGTGAATGCGGCCGAGCGCCTCCTCCTGCCACGCTCGGGACTCGGCCCACACGGCGGCGTCGCCCACATCGCCGCCGACGAGAGCTCGTGCGGTCGTCATCTGTGCGTCGACGGCGCGCTGTGAGCCCTCGACCAGCACGATGACGCGCCCAGGATGCAGGACGTCGAGCGCGCTCGGCTGGACCTGCGAGCGGAGAAGCGACGCCGCCGCGCCCGCGACGTCCTCCGTCGCCACGACGAGCGTCTGCGTCGCCTTCGGAAGCGGATGCAGCCGAAAGCTCGCACGGGCGATCAGCGCGAGACGTCCTTCCGATCCGCACACGAGGCGCGCGAGGTCGTAGCCCGCGACGTTCTTCACCACCTTGCCGCCGGCGTTCGCGATCGTTCCGTCGCCGAGCACGAGCGTCACGCCGAGGACCAGGTCTCGTGGCGCCCCGAACCGGTGGCGCAGCGGGCCGGAGACGTTACGCGCGAGCAGTGCGCCGATCGTCGGATCGCCGGGGGGATCGAGGGAGAGCCGCTGACCTGCAGCCGCGAGGACCGCCTGGAGCTCCGAGAGCCTCACGCCCGCCTCGACCGTGCACGTCAGGTCGCCAGGGTCGTGCTCGAGGATGTGGTCGAGCCCATCGGTCGTCAGGTCGGCTCCGATCCGGAGTCGACGACCCTGGGCGTGCGCGGCAGCGAGAGCTGCCGAGGCTTCCTCGACGCTAGAGACGCTCGGCAACGCCGATCCTCTCCAGGGCGTGTGCGCGGTAGGGCCCGGGCACCTCGCCGCACAGCCGTGGCGTCGGGATGACCTTGCCCGGGTTGCAGATGCCGACGGGATCGAAGGCGCGGCGCAGGCGCTCGAAGGCGCGCAGATCGCGCTCGGAGAACATCCGCGGCATCGAGCAGGCCTTGTCCATGCCGACGCCGTGCTCCCCCGTCAGGGAGCCTCCGACGTCCATGCAGGCGTCGAGGATCGCCTCCGCGAGCTCACGTGCGCGCTCCGTCTCCCCCGCGCCGGAGTCGTAGAGGACGAGCGGGTGCAGGTTGCCGTCGCCGGCATGGAAGACGTTGCCCACGAGCAGGCCGTGCTGCTGCGACAGCTCCTCGATGCGCCGAAGCACCTCGGGCAGCCGCGTCCGCGGCACGACGCCGTCCTGCACGTAGTAGTCGGTCGCCACGCGACCCATTGCTGCGAAAGCGGACTTTCGCCCCTTCCACAGGAGAGCCCGGTCGGCATCGCTCGTCGCGGCACGGATCTCGAACGCGCCGGATTCGGCGCAGATCCGCTCGACCTCCGCCGCGTCGTCCTCCACCTGCTCGACGACTCCGTCGAGCTCGACGAGCAGGACGGCGCCGGCATTCGCGGGGTAGCCGGGTGCCACGGCTCGCTCGGCGGCTTCCAGCGTGAGACGGTCCATCATCTCGATCGCAGAGGGCATGACGCCAGCCGCGACGATGCCGGACACCGCGGCGCCCGCGGCGTCCATCGTCGGGAAGCCGGCGAGGAGCGTTCTGATCGTCTGGGGCGTCCGGACGAGGCGGAGCGTGATCCTGGTGACGATGCCGAGCGTCCCCTCGGAGCCGACGACGATCCCGAGGAGATCGGGTCCGTCGGGGTCGAGCGCCTTCCCTCCGAGCTCGAGGACCTCCCCGTCGGGCAGCACGAACGTCAGGCCGGTCACATGGTGCGTCGTGAACCCGTACTTGAGACAGTGCGCGCCGCCCGAGTTCTCGGCGACGTTGCCGCCGATCGTGCACACCTGCTGGCTCGACGGGTCCGGGGCGTAGAAGAACCCGTCTGCCGCGACGGCCCGCGTGACGTCGAGGTTCGCGACGCCGGGCTCCACGACCATGCGCTGGCTCTCGAGGTCGACCTCGAGGATCCGGTTCATGCGCGCGAGCGAGACGACGAC
>DASTWH010000058.1:0-3677 GCA_035758735.1 Gaiellaceae bacterium | reverse complement strand
GGCGAAAGCCGGGAGCGACATCGGAATGCCGCTCTCGAGGTCGAAGCGCGAGCCGTGCCGGGGACAGACCACCATGCAGGCCTCGGGCTCCCACTCGCCCTCGCACAGCGGGCCGTCGTCGTGCGAGCAGCGATCCTCGATCGCGAAGAACCTGCCGGCGCAGTTGTAGACGCCGATCTTCAGCGACCCCTCCTCGACGAGCTTCATCTCGCCAGGAGCGAGCACCCCGACCTCGATCTCGGCCACCTCTACTCGAGGACGAGCTCGTTCGCCGATGTGCCCCATTCCTCGGGCAACGGCGTGCCGCGGGCCTTGTGCAGAGCGAGCTTGAGGACGCCGAGCCCGAGGATCGCGCATTTCAAACGGACCGGGGTGAGCGGGATACCGAGCTCGTCGAGGAGCTCCTCCTTCGGCATGGAGGCGACCTCGCCCGCAGTCCGTCCCTTCACCAGGTCGCTGAGCATCGAGGTGGCCGCCTGACTGATCGCGCAGCCCCGGCCGTCGAAACCAACCTCCTCGATGACGTCTCCTTCACCCAGGCGCACCGAGACGGACACCTCGTCGCCGCACAGGGGGTTCTGACCCTCCGCCTGCGCGTCCGCGGGATCGAGCAGCCCGTGGTTCCGCGGGTTCTTGTAGTGGTCCAAGATGAGCTCCCGGTAGAGCTGGTCGAACTCGCTCATGACTAGCCGAGGCTCTGCTTGGCCTTGTGGAGGCCGTCGACGAGCCTGTCGACCTCCTCGGGGATCGAGTAGAGGTAGAAGCTCGCGCGATTCGTCGCTGCGACGCCGAGCTTGCGCATCAGCGGCTGGCAGCAGTGATGGCCGGCTCGGATGGCGACGCCTTCCCAGTCGAGAACCTGCGCGACGTCATGTGGATGGACACCTTCGACGTTGAACGAGACGAGGCCGGCACGTCGGTCCGCGGGAGGACCGTAGACGTCGACCCAGGGGAGCTCTGCGAGGCGCTCGAGCGCGTATGCAACGAGCTCGTGCTCGTACTGCTCGATCGCCTCGAGTCCGACCGCCTCGAGGTAGTCGACGGCCGCCCCGAAGCCGACGGCCTCGGCGATTGGCGAGGTGCCGGCTTCGAACTTGTGCGGCAGGTCTCCCCACGTCGTCTCTTCGAACGACACTCGACGGATCATGTGCCCTCCGAGGTTGAACGGCTCCATCGCCTCGAGGAGCTCGGCACGGCCCCAGAGCGCTCCCGCGCCGCTCGGGCCGCACATCTTGTGCGCGCAGAACGCGAGGAAGTCACAACCGAGCGCCTGCACGTCGATCCGCCGATGGGGCGCCGCCTGAGCGGCATCGACCACGATCACCGCGTCCCGCTCGTGAGCCCATCGCGACAGATGCTCGATCGGATTCACGGTCCCCAGCACGTTCGACACCAGAGTCGTCGCCACGACCTTGACGCGGCCGTCGCCTTCGAACGTGTCGAGCGCCGCGAGATCGAGCTCGCCGTTCTCGTCGAGTGGGATCAGTCGGAAGTCGGCGCCGGTCCGCTTCGCGACGTACTGCCAGGGGACGAAGTTCGAGTGGTGTTCCGCCTCGGTGACGAGCACGACGTCTCCGGGCCCGAGGTTGACGAGACCCCAGGCGTAGGCGACGAGGTTGATTCCCTCCGTCGCATTTCGGGTGAAGACGATCTCGCGGGCCTCGGGGGCGTTGATGAACGCACGAATCTTCTGGCGTGCGCCCTCGTAGCCGGCCGTCGCACGTTCGGCGAGCTGGTAGACGCCACGATGCACGTTTGCGTACGAGTGCTCGTAGAACTCGCGCATTGCATCGAGAACCTGGCGTGGCTTCTGGGACGACGCCGCAGAGTCGAGGAATGCAACCGGCTTGCCGTTGACCAGCTCGTCGAACACGGCGAAGTCCGCGCGAAGCCGGTGGGCGTCGAGCACGCTTTTCTCCTGTACGGCCACAGAAGGATCGTACCGCCCTACCCCAAGTCCACTTTGCCGTTGGTCAGCGCGCGTTCGGCAGCCCTGCGCACGCGCCGAGCCGCCAGCACGGCGTGCTCGAGCAGCTCGTGGACGAGCTCGATCCGGCGCCGCTCCGAAAGCTCGCGCAGGAGCATCAGCTTCTCGCCTGCGGACAGCTCGACCTTCCCGGCAAGCGCGAACGAGAGCTGCGGCGACGACGGATCCGGTGGCTCGACGTCGCTCTCGGTCACCTCGCGAAGGACGCCGAAGATCCGCATCGCCTGCTGGATCGCCTCCGCCTCGGCAGCGTCGTCCGTGTCGTCGATCGGCGAGACCTCGGCGGTGTGGAACGAACGACCGTCCGTCAGCTCGTCGACCTGAAAGCGCTCGCCGCCCTCGACGAGGATGTTGAGGCGCCCGTCCTCGAACCGCGTGAGCACCTCGGCGACGCGCGCCCTCGTCCCGACGTCGCGGATGCCGTCGCTGTCGGCGTACACGAGCCCGAACTCGGTGTCCTGCTCGAGGCACTCCTCGATGAGCTCCTGGTAGCGCTCCTCGAAGATGTGGAGCGGAAGCCGCTCTGTCGGAAGGAGCACGACGCCGAGCGGAAAGAGTCCGAGCTCGCTCATCGGGCCCGCTGCAGCGTCGTGTACTCCCAGAAGGCGGTGTGTCCGAGATCGGTGGCCCGGAGGCCCTGTTCCTCGATCGCCGCACGCAGCTTGGCGGGCGGGTGGACGAACGCCCTGAACGACCGGCGGAAGAGCCATTGCCCGAGGTTGATCAGGCCGATCCCGAGACGTACCCATGGGACGTCGCGCGGGGAGCTGAGCAGGATCGTCCGGCGAGCGAGGCGCGCGGCGACCCCCGAGAGCTCGACACCGTCGGGAGAGCAACAGACGACGCGGTTCAGGACCACGACGTCCGCCGGCTCGACCGCGTCCGGGTCCTCCACGAGGTCCGCAACGCGAAACGTCACGCGGCCGGCGAAGCCCTTGTCGGAGGCGAGCGCACGGGCATACGGTTCGTAGGCGGACACGAGCTCGACGATCTCCCCCGTCGCAGCGCCGGCCTCGAGGAGCTCCGCCTGGATCGCTCCGATACCGCCGCCGATCTCGAGCACATGTGCGTCCTGGATCCCGCCCTCCTTGGCCGATGCGACGATGCGACGCTCGATCTCGTCCAGTCCCTTCGAGCGGTAGCGCTCGAGCGACCGGCGGGCCGCGCGCGGGCTGAACATCTGCTCGCACGGGCCGCTGCGGCAGCAGCTCATGCAGCGACGATAGCGACCGTCAGGAGGGGCGCTCGAGATCGAGCGCAGCGGAGTTGATGCAGTAGCGGAGCCCGGTCGGAGCGGGGCCGTCAGGGAAGACGTGCCCGAGGTGGCCACCACAGGTCGCGCACATCACCTCGGTGCGGACCATCCCGTGGCTCGTGTCCGACTCCGTGACGACGCTGTCGAGCGACGTCGGCTCGTAGAAGCTCGGCCACCCGGTACCCGACTCGAACTTCGTGTCCGAGCGGAACAGCTCGCTGCCGCAGCCGGCGCAGCGATAGACGCCCGGGGAATGCTCGTCCCAGTACATGCCGGTGAACGCGCGCTCGGTCCCCTTCTGCCGGAGGACCTCGTACTGCTCGGGAGTGAGCCGCGCCCGCCACTCCTCGTCGGTGAGCTGTGTCTTGGTCTCCATGCTTCGAGGGTAGCGACTCGGCGTCAGAGAACGACGAGCGAGAGCGCGACGAACTGCGT
>DASTWH010000004.1:0-7944 GCA_035758735.1 Gaiellaceae bacterium | reverse complement strand
GGCTTAGCTCGGATCCTGTGCCCGCAGTGTTTGCGACGAGCCCCACGACGGCCCCTGCGAGAGCTGCGTTGATCACTGCGACGAGCGTGGAAGTCTCGCCGATCAGGCGGTAGAACCGACTCCTCGTGCCTGGGCCATACGTCTCGTACAGACCTTGCTCGTCGTCGTGGTGGCCCGTTACGAAATACGGCGCGAGCCCAGGCGAGATCTCGAGATAGGCGTGACGGAGGCGATTCATGCCGGACAGGAGCCAGAAGTCCTCGATCCGAGCTTCGATGAGGCGAATGTATGTCGCCACACCGACGAAGAGAGCGACCGGCAGAACGAGGAGTGCAAACGCGGTGAAACCGTCGCCGAACTCGGTCGCCCGAGCGACCAGGGCCAACGCAACGACAGTCGCAGACACCACGGTCAGAAAGATGGCGGCCCGACTGAAGACCGCGCGGTACGTCACGTCCCTCGCCGCGAGCAGGCTCCAATGCTCGGTCGCGAGGATCTGGGCACGCACGCTCTGGGACACGTCGGCGCGCGGAGAGGACCGCGGGACCTGCTGCTCGTGCATGGATCCGGTTCTTGCCGATCGGGCGAAGCGGGGTTCGGGGCGACGCCGGCGCCCGACGATGCGCCTGTCCGCGTCGACAAGGAGTACGACGATCACTGAAGTCACGACTGCGCCAACGAGAAGGCTCAGCTCGGATCCTGCGCCCACCACCTTTGCGACGAGGCCCCCAACGACCCCGGCGAGAACGGCGTCGATCACCCCGACGACCGTGGACGTGCTGGCAATCAGGCGGAGGACGCGGTTCTCCGTGCCCGGGCCGTACGTCTCGGACAGGCCTTCCGCGTCATCGTGGTGGCCCGTCACGAAATAGGCCTCGAGCCCCGGCGAGATCTCGAGATAGGCGTGACGGAGACGATTCAGGCCGGACAGGAGCCAGAAGTCCTCGATCCGGGCGTCGACGAGGCGGATGTATGTCCCCACGCCGATGAAGAAGGCAATCGGCAGAACGAGGAGTGCGAACACGTAGAAACGGTCGCCGAACTCGGTCGCCTCGGCAGCAAGCGCCAACGCAACGACGGCCGCGGACACGACCGTCAGGAAGATGGCGGCGCGGCTGTAGATCGCGCCGTATGTGATGCTCCTCGTCGCGAGCAGGCTCCAATGCTCGGTCGCGAGGATCTGCACGCGCACGGCCTCAGACACGTCGAGGTGCGGGTCGGTGGGCATCGCGCCTCCTCCATCTCGGGAGCCGAGCCGACATCGGACCCGGTGCGCCAATCGTATGCACGGACGTGCGTTTCGATCGCTGTCCGCTCCTGGGACGGAACGCGACCGGAAGCGGCTCCAAGTGCTTCGCGTTTCGCTGCGACCTGTCACTCCCACCACACAACGTTTCGAAAAGCACAAAGTCGGCTACTGTGCGAGCAGGACGACAGCTCCTCCTCGCACTGTGCCCACCTGGCATGGCACCTGGTCGAGCAGAGAGAAAGGCCGTATGGCCTCTGAATCCTTGACGATTCGCTACGCGTCAGGCGCTTGGGAGTACGTCATGACGAACCGCGTGCCCGACGTCGGAGACACGCTGGTACGCGAGGGGGAAACCTGGACCGTTGCCCTCGTCGCGGAACCGGTGGACGACCACCGAGTGGTCATCATGACGCTCGGCCCCGTGGAGAACCAGCGCTCCGACTGACGAGTACGGACCTTTCTACCCCTCCGTGGCCGCACTGGCCCGACCGAGCCCGCGTCGCTCTCCCGTCCGCCGAGTCCCCTAGCTTCCGCTCGCAGTGTTCTTCTCCCTGAGTAGCTGGGAACTCGGATTCCTCATCTTCGCAGTGGTCTTGGGCGCATGCGCCCTCGGGGTGCTCGCGGGCCGGTTCCTCCGTGCCAATTCCGAGAGGCATCGCGAGCCGATCGGTGTCCTGCAAGGCGCCCTGCTGGGAGTCGTCGGCCTGATCCTCGCCTTCGGCCTCTCGCTTGCGGTTGGCCGCTACCAAGATCGTCGTGCCGATGTCGTCACCGACGCAAACACCATCGGCACCGCATACCTGCGGGCACAGACGATCGCCGAGCCACAACGCACGGCCTCACTCGCGCTCCTGCGGAGCTACAACGACCTCGCGATTCGCCTCACGTACGAGATCCCCGGCAGTGCAGCCATCCGCGCAACCGCAGCGCGGCAAGGGCAGCTGCAGCGGGGTCTGTGGCGTCTCGCGGGCCAGAGCCTCAACGCCCGCCCCCGCGACAGTGCACCACGGCTCTACGTGGACAGTCTCAACGACATGATCGACCAACAGACTGTCCGACTTTCCGGGCTGAACAACCGCGTGCCGGACGCCGTCCTCTGGCTCGAACTGCTCGGCGCGGCGGTCGCACTTGGCCTCCTCGCTCTCTACCTGTCGGTGCTCGGGAAAGGTCCGATCCCGATCGTCGCCGCCGCGTTGATCGTCAGCTTCCTCGTGCTCATCACGTTCGATCTCGATCGCCCGACGCGGGGGCTGATCCAGATCCCAGCCACACCGCTACTGGCCGAGAAAGCCACGATGAGCCTGCCTCCTGCAGCTCCGGCACCCCGCTGAACGGAGGCAATGTCGTGTCCCTCGCGCGGCCACTCCTCGCGAATCAGTCTGGCGGTGGGCGCGGTGGCGGGAGGGCTGTACGCTGCCCGCGTGATCCCGTGGATCATCATCGCCGTCGTCGCCGTCCCGCTCGTCGTCGTGGGCTTCATGGCCATGCGTCGCAACACGGCTGCGAGCGAGCCATCTCACGACGCGACTGCCAGAGCGCGAACGGAGCAGGAGTTCGCCGAGGCCGAGGCCTACGAGGCCAAGTGGCACGAGGAGGACAAGGAGAGGTACCACCAGGAGCGCCTGCCCTAGTCAGCAAGCGAAGAGCCAGCACGGGCGACTCACAGGCCGCTGAAAGTGATCGGGCGTTGTGCGTCGAGGTCAGAAGAGGACGTAGACGATCGTGCCGATCGCCATGACAGCAAGGCCCACTGGAATGAGGATCCACGACACCTCCGACACCAACTCGGACGTCTCGCTTTCATCGTCGATCCCCGCCCATATCCGGCCCCATAGCTGACCAGGGACAACCAAGAGCGCGATCAAGCCGATGAGCCACATCGTCCCGGCTACGGCTTCGGGTCGCGAGCCGCCAGCACCGAGCGTCGTGACGATCACCCCGACGATCACCGCGAGGCCAGTGAGCGCAAGCACGACGGCCACGAACCGGGTTAGCCCATGAGCGATCCTCGGCCTCACGACCCGAGAGAGCATGCGCCGAGAATCCTGGCTCACTCTCAAGGTCGGCTCAAGCAAGACGCGAAACCTGAGTGAGCTGACGAGGAGAGAGCCCCGACGACCCACGGTCGCCGAGGCTCTCAGTGCGACTGGCTATCCGCGCGCCGGGAACGAGCAGAGTCTCGCCGTCAGCGTGGCACCCTGACCCTTTTCCGGGCTGAGTCCAGGAGCGCCGTTCTGCGGTCCGAGCGTGTGCACGGTCGTGCTCGGCGGAATGAACGAGTGATGGATGTTGAAGTGGAACTGCTCGAAAGCCGGCATCAGCTCTGGGTGTTCACAGACCTGAGGACCGACCGGGACGAGCTTGCCCGTAGGCCCTTGGATGAAGTGCCGATGCGGCGGAACCTGCGGGACGAACAAGTCCGACGGATCAGCCAAGCCCTGCCCAGCGAACGCGAACACCGCGATTGCGGCAACCACGGCGGGAAGCCCGAGAACGACTCGAACTTTCATGCTTACCCCCCTCCTACTTGGACTCTGCCCGCCCGAGCGCAATCCTCCCACGCTTGTGACAGCTGAGTCAAGGTTCGGCACTCGATCCCGGTCGTGCGACCAGTGGGTAGACGGCCTGGGACCTTCGGGGCCGGGCGGTACCGTTCGATCGGTGTCCCGAAACGACGAGCTCGAGCGCTATCGAGCTGCCCTCCGGCGGCGGCTCAATGCTGAGTTCGTCGAGCGCTGGGGAGCCTGCGAGCGGGGACACGTTCTGACGGATCTGAACCGCGACAGGCAGGGACGCTGCTGGTGCTGCACACGAGCACACGAGCGAGCGTTCGAGACCCCGGAACCCAGGTGGTCGAACAGCCCGGGCTAGTCGCCCGAGCGCTCAGCCCATCTCGAGCGCGACCGGCATACCCATCCGCCCCATCGTCCGCAGGTGCCGGAAGTGCGACCGAAGAGCTGCGCGCAGCGAGTGCTGCGCCACGTAACGGACTCCGTGCAGCTCGGCGTTGCGCTGGACGATCTCGGCGATCTGCGGGTAGTGCGTGTGCGGCACTCGAGGGAAGAGATGGTGCTCGATCTGGTAGTTGAGACCCCCCACCAGCCAGGTCAGGACCCGGTTGCGCGGGCAGAAGTTGACCGTGGTCTCGACCTCGTGCACCGCCCACAGCCGGGGTTCGGTCGCGAGGTCCTGCGGCGAGGCGAAGTCCGCCTCCTCGACGCAATGTGCCAGCTGGAAGGTCACGGCCATGATCAGGCTCACGACCATCGAGTACGCGAGATACGCGCAGAGGACGACCCACCACGGGTAGAAGAGCAGCGGCACGACGATCGCCCAGGTGACGAAGATCGCCTTCCCGCCGACGAGACCGACGAGGTCCCAGCGTCGTGGAAAACGCAGCGCGCTCGTCCCGATGCTTCCCCGCGCGAACGCCGAAAGATCGCCCACGGTCTGCCACCGAAGCCCCATGACGCAGTAGAGCGCCCAGATGTAGTAGTGCTGGAGCCGGTACCACGGGCGCGGCGCCTGAACGGGCATGAGCCGCGCGAACGGCATCTGGGTGATGTCCGCGTCGTAGCCGTCCACGTTGGTGTACGTGTGATGCGCGACGTTGTGCTTCACGCGCCACGCGTAGCTCGAGAGCCCCAGGAGCGCGTCGGCCGTCCATCCCATCAGGTGGTTCCAGCGTCGCGTTCCGAAATAGGCGCCGTGATTGGCGTCGTGCATCACGCAGAACGCCATGAGCGATGTCCCGAGGATCAATCCTCCGAAAGCGATCAGACCGAGCGACACCCCGGGGTGACCGAGCACGAGCGTCGCCCACGAGGCGATCAGCAGGACGAACGCGACGACCCCCTTGGCGTAGAGCTCGATGCGGCCCCGCGAGCGGATACGGGCGGACAGGAACTCGTCGACCTCGCGACGCGTCTGCCGGATGAAGTCGCCTCCGTTGTCGAAGGAGAGCTTGCTCGGCTGGCTCCTGCTCGTCGGGTTCGCTACCTCGGCGATGACCCACTCCCTTCGCTCGGCCATGTCGATGACGGAGCCCGTCGTCGCCGAAGCGACGACGGGCCACGCGCCTCGCCTAGGCGACCAGGGCGACGTTGGTCGCCTCGGGACCCTTCTCGCCCTCGCGCTGCTCGAACTGCACGCGAGCGCCCTCGCTCAGCGACTTGAAGCCGTCGCCGGCGATGTTGCTGTGGTGGACGAAGAGATCCTTCGAACCTTCATCAGGAGTGATGAAGCCGTATCCCTTGTCGTCGTTGAACCACTTCACGATTCCGTTAGCCATGAAAAACACCTCCCTTGATACGTCACGAACGCGTAAGGAAGGCGCTTGGCGCAAACCGGACTCGCTCTGAATTCAAAGCCACAGTAGCAGCGCTACCGCCGGCGCCTGCTCGCTCGCCTACGATGGAGCGATGGCGAAGCGTTCCGAGAAGCCGAAGAAGGCACAGAAGCAGCAGCCGCAGAAGACGTTGAAAGAGAAGCGCGCCGAGAAGCGGGCGGCAAAGAAGCACGGCTCCGGCGTCTAGAGACAGCTGCGAGTAGCAACGCGTCGACCGCCGCTACGCTCGGTTCATGCACGCGACCCGTGACGAGCTCCGCAACGTCGCGATCGTCGCCCACGTCGACCATGGGAAGACCACGCTCGTCGACGCGCTGCTCTGGGAGTCAGGCGCGTTCCGTGCGAACCAGGACGTCGCAGAGCGTGTCCTCGACACGATGGATCTCGAGCGCGAGAAGGGCATCACGATCCTCGCGAAGAACACGGCCTTTCGCTACGGCGGGACGAAGATCAACATCGTCGACACGCCCGGCCATTCCGACTTCGGCGGAGAGGTCGAGCGTGGGCTCACGATGGTCGACGGCGTGCTTCTGCTCGTCGATGCAAGCGAGGGCCCGCTTCCGCAGACACGTTTCGTCCTCCGGAAGGCGCTCGAGGCGCAGCTTCCGGTGATCCTCGTCGTCAACAAGGTCGACAGGCCCGACGCACGCATCGCGGCTGTGGTGAACGAGGTCTACGAGCTCTTCCTCGACCTCGATGCCGACGAGACCCAGATCGAGTTCCCGATCGTGTACTGCAACGCCAGGGCGGGCCGCGCGGCACTCGACCCGAATCCGGATGCGCTCGAGCCGGACCTTCGCCCGCTCCTCGACCTGATCCTCGAGCACATCCCGGCGCCGAGCTACGCGGTCAACCATCCCCTTCAGGCTCTCGTGACGAACCTCGACGCTTCTCCTTACGTCGGCCGACTCGCGCTCTGCCGTGTCGCCAACGGAAGGATCCGGCGCGGCCAGCAGGTCGCCTGGTGTCGCGCGAACGGCACCGTCGAGCGAGCGAAGGTGACGGAGCTCTACGTGACCGAGGCACTCGAGCGCGTGGAAGCCGACGACGCGGGTCCGGGCGAGATCATCGCGGTCGCTGGCCTTCCCGACGTGACGATCGGCGAGACCCTGGCCGACCCCGAGGATCCGAGACCGCTCCCGGTGATCGCGGTCGACGAGCCCTCGCTCTCGATGACGATCGGCATCAACACGTCCCCCTTGGCCGGACTGTCCGGCGACAAGCTCACCGCGAGCGTTCTGGAGAGTCGGCTTCGGACGGAGCTGATCGGCAACGTCTCCCTCCGCGTGCTCGCGACGGACTCGCCCGATGCATGGGAGGTGCAGGGCCGAGGCGAGCTCCAGCTCGCCGTTCTCGTCGAGCAGATGCGCCGAGAGGGATTCGAGCTCACGGTCGGCAAGCCCCAGGTCGTGACACGCGAGATCGACGGCCGCGTGCACGAGCCCGTGGAGCGCCTCTCCGTCGATGCGCCCGAGGAGTACCTCGGCGTCCTGACCCAGCTCTTCGCGCTCCGCAAGGGGCGTACCGAGGCGCTCGTCAACCATGGCAGCGGCTGGGTCAGGATGGACGTCATCGTCCCTGCGCGCGGATTGATCGGCTTCCGAACCGAGTTCCTCACGGAGACGCGCGGCACCGGAATCCTGCACCACGTCTTCGAGCGCTTCGAGCCCTGGTTCGGCGAGCTTCGCACGCGGCCCACCGGCGCACTCGTGTCCGACCGGCGGGGGAAGACGACGTCCCACGCGATCCTCGGTCTCCAGGAGCGGGGATCGCTGTTCGTCGCGCCTGGCGTCGACGTCTACGAGGGCATGATCGTCGGCGAGAACGCACGAACCGAGGATCTCGACGTCAACCCGACCAAGGAGAAGAAGCTCACGAACACGCGCGCGGCGTCGGCCGATTCGACGGTTCGAGTCATTCCGCCCCGGCCGCTCTCGCTCGATCAGGCGCTCGAGTACATCCGCGAGGACGAGTGCGTCGAGGTGACACCCTCGGACGTCCGACTCCGCAAGATCGAGCTCTCCGCGCAGAAGCGACAGACGGCGGCGAGTCGCAAGGCACGAGGCCTCGCTCCGGTCGCGTAGCCCGGACGCGCCGACCCGGGTCGGATTGGCGTCGAGTCACACTGACCCAACTCCGGCTAGCTGGGGCGTACCACGCCTAACGCTTCACTGACTGGTTCTCGTTAGCGTCGGTGGCCTGAGAGGGCGCGCGTCCACGTGACGGAACCTACGCGCGTCGTCGCCCGGCTCGGTCGATCACTCGTCACCCTGCTTGGGACTGCAGGCCTCGTGCTCTTGGCTGGGTGCGCATTCAACAACGACCCCGACCTCACCAGCGCGAGGAA
>DASTWH010000275.1:0-9929 GCA_035758735.1 Gaiellaceae bacterium | reverse complement strand
GCTCCTCGAGGACCGCCTCCATGCGCTCGGCGTCCGTGATCATGTACGGGCTCAAGTAGCCCTTGTCGAACTGCATGCCCTCGGTGAACTCGAGGTCGAGACCGAAGGTCTGACCCTCCTCGACGTTCACGACGCCGTCCTTGCCGACCTTCTCGATCGCGTCGGCGATGACGTCGCCGATCTCGCGCTCGCGCGACGAGATGGTGGCGACGCGGGCGATGTCCTCTTTGCCGTTGACGTCGACGGACTGCTTCTTGAGGTCCTCGACGACCGCGTCGACGGTCTTCTCGATGCCGCGCTTGAGCGCCATCGGGTTCGCGCCGGCCGCGACGTTCTTGAGACCCTCGCGGACAATCGCCTGCGCGAGCACCGTCGCGGTCGTCGTGCCGTCGCCGGCGACGTCGTTGGTCGCGGTCGCGACCTCGCGCACGAGCTGCGCACCCTGGTTCTCGAACACGTCCTCGACCTCGATCTCGCGGGCGATGGTGACACCATCGTTCGTGATCGTCGGCGCGCCGAACTTCTTGTCGAGGACGACGTACCGACCCTTCGGGCCCAGCGTCACCTTCACCGCGTCGGCGAGGGTGTTGACGCCGCGCTCGAGCGCTCGGCGCGCCTCCTCGTTGAACTTGAGCTCCTTGTGAGCCATGTCTCTCTCTTCCTCCTGAACGACCTAGGCGGCAGCGCCGGCAAGCTTCTTCTTGCCCTTGCTGCCGGTGGTTACGACCTTCGCGAGAACGTCCGACTCGCGCAGGATGAGAACGTCGTCCGAGCCGACCTTGATCTCCGTCCCGCCGTACTTGGAGAAGATCACCTCGTCGCCGACCTCGAGATCCATCTTGATGTACTCCCCGTCCTCGTCACGCGGGCCGGGACCGACAGCCAGGACTTTGCCGCGCTGCGGCTTCTCCTGGGCGGTGTCGGGCAGCACGATGCCGCTCGCGGTCGTGGCCTCCTCGTCGAGGATCTCCACGATGATGCGGTCACCCAGAGGCTGCAAATCCATGCGACACTTCCTCCTTGTTACCGAGTTTGTAACAATTCTGGCACTCACACCTTGAGAGTGCCAGAACCACAATAGCACCGTCTCTCCATTACGCAAAGCCAAACTGAGTCACACGCGCTCAGATCTGGTGAC
Source organism: Gaiellaceae bacterium (assembly GCA_035758735.1). Lineage (GTDB taxonomy): Bacteria > Actinomycetota > Thermoleophilia > Gaiellales > Gaiellaceae > GMQP-bins7. Next base: position 8,791 of record DASTWH010000275.1, on the reverse strand, counting down.
GTGGTGGCAAAACAGTGTTACAAAGTCGGGGTGCGTCGAGAGTTCTCCGCAGGTGTCGTCCTCGTGCGGCGGATGCGCGGGCGCTGGTGGTTCGCGGCGGTGCGGCCGCAGGGAAAGCGGGTCGGCGTCTGGGCGCTCCCGAAGGGCCTCGTCGGCGCAGGCGAGCGGCCTGCCGAGACCGCAGTGCGCGAGGGGTTCGAGGAGACCGGCGTCACCGGTCGGCTCGCGTCGAAGCTCGGCGACGTCCGCTACGTGTACACGTGGGAGGGCGAGCGGGTCTTCAAGGTCGTGAGCTTCTTCCTCGCCCACGCGCAGCACGGCCGAGTCGGCGAGCTTCCCGTCGGCATGGACCGCGAGGTGGCCGAAGCGCGCTGGCTGCCAATGGCCGACGGGCGGACGCTCCTTGCCTACAAGGGCGAGCGTGAGATGGTCGGGAAGGCGGCCGAAACGCTCGGGAACGACCCTCTATAGTTGCGCGGCCGCCGATGCCGACATTCGCGCTCAACTTCTACAACCCGGCCGTCGCGGAGCAGCTCCGTACGGGTCGGAAGACGGCGACCATCCGTCTCGGTGACAAGTCCGCGAAGTACCGCAAGGGCATGATCGTGACCGTCCTCTGCGGCGTCCGCTACGGGCAGCGCGAGAGGATCTTCGACGCGGTGATCGACAAGGTGGAGGTGAAGGCCCTCCGCGAGCTCTCGCCGCGCGAGATCGAGCACGACAACCCCCAGATCCGCCGCGTCGACGAGATGGTGTGGTTTCTGAGCCAGCTCTACAACCGCGAGGTCGCGGAAGAGGACATCGTCACGCTGATTCGTTTCAGCCAGATCACCTGAGTGCAGCGAACGGGGTCCGCTCGAGCGGACCCCGTTGGCGCGCCGACTTCGGACGACGGACTGCGGCAATGCCCTGTGCAACCGTCGCGGGAATCGCGAGCAGCAGTAGTCCGAGGAGGACCGCCGCCCAGAGCAGGCGCAACTTCCAGCGGCGTCGCATCAGATTCCGAGCGCCGGAGGCGCGTCCACGCGCGGCTCGTACGTCGGCCGGTACCCGAGCAGTCGTCCCAGCGGCGCGCCGAGCGCCAGGCCGACACGCTGCATCCAGGCGGGCGGAAACGGCAGTCGCACGGTGTCGAAATGCGCATTCGCGATGACGGCGAGGCGCAGTGGGTTCGGCATCCCCTTCCGATTCGTCTTGCCGTCGGCCGCGAGCGCGAACATCGTCTCGAGGAGCTGCTCGAACTGCAACGCGGGCCGGACCTCGCAGACGAAGTGCACCTCGTCGTCGCCGGCGTTCCAGAACTTGTGCGGCGTGCCGGCAGGAACCGTCACGCGCTCGCCAGGCCCCGCGAGGCGCTCTCCGAGCGGTGTGTGGAAGCCCACCGTTCCGCGGAGGATCTCGAAGCGCTCCTCCTGTGCGGGATGGACGTGAGCTGCCGCGACGAACCCGTGGGGCTTCACGAAGCACTCGATCACGACTGCCTCACCACCCGTGTCGCGCGACGTCTTGCGAAAGACGATCCGCTCACCGGTGACGGGGTTCTCGATGGTGTCGCCTGCTCGAATCATTGCAATCTCCCTTCGTCCGTTGACATCGAGGACGATCGAGGCGACCGCTTACGGTTGACTTACCGTGCGCTTGGAAACGACGAATGGGGACACGCGACCGGGTCGGTGCCAGCTCGGACTGCTCGGACCTCTCGAGGTGGTCTTCGAGGGTTCGACGATCGACCTCGGCGGACCGCGTCAACGCACGCTTCTGGCGTTCCTCGCCCTGAACGCCAACCGGGTCCTCCCGCGGGAGCGAATCATCGACGCCCTCTGGGGCGAACGTCCGCCACGAACCGCCAAGAACGCGCTCCAGGTCGCGGTGCATGGCCTTCGGAGAGCGCTACCGGCCGAGCGCGTCCAGACGCAGGGCGGGGGCTACCGACTCCAGCTCGACGCGGACGAGCTCGACCTCGATCGCTTCACCCGGCTGGTCGAACGCGCCCGGACGGAGGACCCGAGTCGCGCCGCCGCGACGCTGCGAGAGGCACTCGACCTGCATCGCGGGATTCCACTGGCCGACGTGCCGAACGCTCCGTTCGTCCCAATCGAGCGCGAACGGCTCGATGAGCTCCGTCTTCTTGCGGTCGAACGACGAATCGACGCGGACATCGCGCTGCATCGCCACCACGAGCTCGTGCCGGAGCTCGAGGCGCTCGCAGCCCAGAACCCATACCGCGAGCGGTTTCGAGCCCAGCTCATGCTGGCGCTCTATCGTTCGGGACGCCAGGCCGACGCGCTCGAGGCTTTCAGGGCCGCGCGCACGGTTCTCGTCGAAGACCTCGGCCTCGAGCCATCTCAGGAGCTGCAGGAGCTGCACGCGGCGGTCCTTCGGCAGGACCGCGAGCTCGGGGCCGGCGACATCTCGCCAGCCACGACGAACCTGCCGACGCCCGCGCGCGCCCTCGTCGGGCGTGAGCTCGAGGTGGCTGCCATCACGGCTCTGCTGCGCATGCCTGACACCCGCCTCGTCACGCTCACGGGCACAGGTGGAACCGGAAAGACCCGGCTGGCGCTCGAGGTGGCCCACGAGCTTCTCGAAGACTTCGACCGGCGTGTCCTGCTCGTCGACCTGGCGCCACTTCGCGACCCGGCACTCGTCGGTCCGACGACCGGTCGTGTCCTTGCCGTTCGGGACGTGGAAGACGAGTCGCTGGTTTCCCGCATCGAAAGCGCGATCGGCGCCAACGACACGCTTCTGGTCCTCGACAACTTCGAGCACGTCCTCGACGCGGCGCCCTTCGTCTCCGAGCTCCTGGCGCGCATCCCGCGAATTCGGGCGCTCGCCACGAGCCGCGAGCCGCTTCGAATCGGCGCGGAGCAGGAGTACCGAGTGTCGCCGCTCGAGCTTCCGCCCCCGGACGCGACGCTCGCCGTCAGCTCGCGCACCGACGCTGTGGCGCTCTTCGTTGCTCGAGCGCAGACGGTCCAGCGCGAATTCAGCCTGACCCCGGAGAACGTCGCGGCGGTCGTCGGCGTCTGCCGTGCGCTCGACGGCCTACCGCTCGCACTGGAGCTCGCCGCAGCACGTCTACGCATCCTCTCGCCGGCGGCGCTGCTCGCCCGGCTCGAAAACCGGCTCGGCGTGCTCGAGGGCGGCGAGCGCGATCTTCCCAACCGTCAGCGCACGTTGCGGGCCGCGATCGACTGGAGCTACGAGCTCCTCGAGTCGACCGAGCGCGAGCTCCTGGCCCGGCTTTCCGTCTTCGCAGGCGGCTGGACCGTCGAGGCCGCCGAGGGCGTATGTGACGCGGATCTCGCGTCCCTCGTCTCGTTGGTGGAGAAGAGCCTCGTCCGGCCGACGCCCGGCTCGGCTGGCGAGCCGCGCTTCGCCATGCTCGAGACCATCCGCGAGTACGCGCTCGGACGGCTGTCGGACGCGGGAGAGCTCGAGTCCCTTCGTGACCGTCATGCCGCCTACTTCGCAACGCTTGCCGAAGGGCTCGAGCCTGCCCTCCACACGGCACCTGCGCTGGACGAGGCCGAGCGGGAGCACGACAACGTCCGTGCTGCGCTCGAGCATGCCCTCTCGCGAGACGACGGAACGCTCGCCTTGCGCCTCTGCTCGTTCGCTCGGCTGTGGTACGTCCGCGGCTACCTGATCGAGGGCCGCGGATGGATCGAGAGGTCGCTGTCCCTCGAAGGCGGGGCGCAGGAAGAGCGTGCACGCGTGCTCTACTGGTCTGCGACGCTCCGTTGGACGAGCGGAGAGCACGAGCTCGCGATCGAGCAGGCTCGTGAGAGCCTGCGGCTCGGGCGCACCGTCGGCGACGAGCGGACGCAAGTGCACGCACTCACAGCTCTCGGGCTCGCACACCTCGGCGCCGGGGACCTGCTGGAGTCGCGTCGCTCCCACGCAGAGAGCCTGGAGCTGGCTCGCGCGCTCGGGCACGAGCGCAGCATCGCCAACTCCCTCTCGAACATCGCGGACATCGAAGCGACGCTCGGGAATCACGACGAGGCCGAGACGCTGGCGCGAGAGAGCCTCGATATCAACCGCCGCATCGGCGACGACGCCGGGATGGGCGTCGCCCTGCTCCTGCTCGCGACTTCGACGCTCGAGCGAGGGAGCGACCGAGACGCGGTGCCGATGATCGTCGAGAGCGTCCACTGCTTCCGCAGGGTCGACTTCAAGGACTTCCTCGCGTCCGCCCTCGTCGCACTCGCCCGCGCCGAAGCCTCGAGCGACCCGTTCAGCGCCGCGCTCCTCCTCGGCGCCGCGCAGACGATCCGGGCCCAACTCGGACACTCTCAGTTCCCGTGGGAGCAGGCCTGGTTCGACACGACCCTCGATCGCGTTCGGGTCGAGCTCGGCGACGAGCGCACCGAAGCAGCCCTGTCCGAGGGATCGTCGTTCCCCGAGCCGACGATCGACGACGCGGTCGCGTCGTCGGCCTAGCGACCGGGCTTCCGGATCGTCGTCCCGAACAATTCCGCCTCCCGCAAGGAGGCACCGCACTCCTCGCACTCGACCGCGAACGCGGACGCGATCGGCGCCTCGCAGGTCGGGCACCGGTGGCGCAGCTCTCCACCGCACTGAGTACATGCGGGTGGGAGGGACGCCTCGTCGTCGAGGAAGTAGCGCAGCGTGTGCCCGCACCGAAGGCAGAAGGCGACCCAGTCGCCGAGCGTCTTTCGGCGCTCCTCCTGGATCCAGTTCCGCCTCGGCTTGCCCACCGCAGACCACTGTAAAGTGGCGGCCGACCCAGCGGACGCGGGAGACGACTGCATGGCCGTACGCGAAGCGGAGCCCGTGGGCTCCCTCCAGGAAGTGAAGGAGGTCGGGCTCGACCGGGAGGACCTCCTCGCCATGTACCGCAGCATGCTCATCACGCGCGGCCTCGAGGAGCGCGGCCACATCCTCTACAAGCAGGGCAAGATCCCGGGTTCTTTCTACACGGGCCGCGGGAACGAGGCCGCGTCCGTCGGCGTCGCGACCGCGATGGGGCCGAACGACGTCGGCACACCCCTCCACCGCGACATGGGCGTCCACGTCGTTCGCGGCATGGAGCCGTGGCGGGTCTTCGCGAACTACATGGGTCGTGAAGACGGCCCAACGCGCGGTCGGGACGGAAACGTGCACATGGCGATGGCCGAGCTCGGGCTGCACACGATGGTCTCCCACCTGCCTGCGATGCTCCCGGTCGCGACCGGGATGGCGCTCGCGTTCAAGATCCGTGGCGACAAGCGCGTCGCGCTCGGCTGGTTCGGCGAGGGTTCCGCAGGCCGTGGCGACGCGCACGAGGCGATGAACTTCGCCGGCGTTCGCGAGCTCCCGATGGTCTTCATCTGCGACAACAACCAGTGGGCGTACTCGACGCCGACCTATCTCTCCTACCCGGTGGAGCACATCGCAGACCGCGCAGCCGCCTATGGATTCGAGGGAGTCGTCGTCGACGGGACGGACGTCCTCGCGGTCTACCGCGAGGCGAGGCGGGCGATCGAGAAGGCCCGCGACGGCGGCGGCCCGACGCTCCTCGAGTGCCTGACCCTCCGCATGGAGGGGCACGCTGTCCACGACGACGCCTTCTACGTGCCGAAGGAGATGTTCGAGCGCTGGGCGGCGTACGACCCGATCGAGCGCTACCGCTCGTGGCTCTACGACCAAGCAGAGCTGACCGAGGACGAGGAGAGCGAGCTGACCGCCACTGTGAAGCGGCTACTGAGCGACGCGCTCGACCGCGCCGAGGCCTCGCCGCAGCCCGACCCAGCAACGCTCGAGGAGAGCGTATTCGCCTCGGTCGAAGACCTCGACACACCACACCACAAGTAATGGCGGAGATGACCTACATCCAGGCGATCTCGGATGCCCTGCGTCTCGAGATGCGACGTGACCCGCGCGTCTTCGTCCTCGGCGAGGACGTCGGCGTGTACGGCGGCGCGTTCAAGGTCTCGCTCGGCTTCCAGGAGGAGTTCGGGCCGTGGAGGGTCATCGACACGCCGCTCTCGGAGACGGCGATCGTCGGGGGCGCGACCGGCGCCGCCTTGATGGGCCTTCGCCCCGTCGCCGAGATGCAGTTCGCGGACTTCATCTCGTGCGCCTGGGACCACCTCGTGACCGTGGCCGCGAAGCAGTTCTTCCGCGCCCGCACGCCCGTGCCGATCGTCGTCCGGCTGCCCTCGGGTGGAGGGTTCTCGGGCGGGCCGTTCCACTCCCAGAACCCCGAGACGTCGTTCGCGCACATCCCCGGGCTCAAGATCGTCTGCCCCGCGACCCCGCACGACGCGAAGGGACTGCTCGCGAGCGCGATCGAGGACCCGAATCCCGTCCTCTTCTTCGAGCACAAGCACCTCTATCGCCGGATCAAGGGCGAGGTCCCGGACGACCGCTACACCGTGCCGTTCGGCCACGCACGCGTGCACCGCCCAGGGGACGACGCGACGATCATCACCTGGGGCGCGATGGTGCACACGGCGTCCGAGGCCGCTGACGAGCTCGCGAAGGAGGGCTTCGAGGCGGAGGTCGTCGACCTGCGAACGCTCATCCCCTGGGACAAGGATCGCGTCCTCGAGGGCGTGCAGCGCTGTTCGAAGGTCCTCGTGCTGCACGAGGACACCCGGACCGCCGGCTTCGGCGCCGAGATCGCGGCGACGATCGCCGAGGAGGCCTTCGAGCATCTCGACGCGCCTGTCGTGCGGATCACGGCCCCCGACACGCCGGTGCCGTTCGCGCCACCGCTGGAGAAGGCCTTCCTCCCGCAGGTCGAGGATGTCGTGTCCGCACTGAGAGAGCTCGCCGCCTACTAGGAGGGGACAGTGTCGACGGGAACGCAGACCGAGGTCGTGATGCCCCAGATGGGCGTCTCGGTGTCCGAGGGCACGATCACCAAGTGGCTCAAGCAGGTCGGCGAGGCCATCGGCCGCGACGAGCCGCTCCTCGAGATCTCGACCGACAAGGTCGACACCGAGGTGCCGAGCCCGGCCGAGGGCGTCGTCGCCCAGATCCTCGTGGAGGAGGGGGCGACCGTCGAGGTCGGGACCGTCCTCGCACTCATCGCTCCCGCGGGAGCCGAGGTCGCGCCTCCCGTGTCGGCTCCGGAAGCCCCGGCGCCCGCACCGCAAGAGGTTCCGCCGGCCCCCGTGGCCGTTCCCGAGCCCGTCGCGGCCGCTTCCGCTCCTGCTCCCGAGGCGCCCGCGCCCGCCGCACCGCCCGAGCCTGCTCCCGCGCCGGCCGCAGCCGCGACCCAGGCGCAGGCGGGAAATGGCAAGACCTTCGTGTCGCCCGTCGTCGCACGGATCGCCGCCGAGCACGGGATCGACCCGTCCGCCGTGCCGGGAACGGGGACCGGCGGCCGGGTGACGAAGAAGGACATCCTCGGGTTCATCGAGTCCGGTGCCGCCGCAGCGCCTCCGCCGGCACCCGAGCCTGCGCCCGCAGCCGTACCGCCTCCGCCGGCTCCCGCTCCAGCGCCAGAGCCGGTGGCGGCTGCGCCCGAGCCTGCTCCCGCGCCGGCCGCGCCGGCCGCGGCCCCTGCTCCCGAACCTGTTCCGGCCGCAGCCGCGCCGCCTCCGTCCCCCGTCGCTCCGCCCGCCCCACCGCCGCAGGCTCCCGCACCGCCGGCGCCTGCTCCCGTAGCCGGCGAGCTGGTGCCGGGCGAAGAGCTGCAGCCGATGACCGCGATGCGCCGAGGCGTGATGGAGCACATGCGCCGATCGGTGGATACCGCCGCGCACGTCACGAGCGCGATCGAGGTCGACATGGCGCGCGTCGTCGCGCTGCGATCGAAGCTGAAGCCCGAGCTCTCGAACCAGAAGGTGAATCTCACCTACCTCGCGTTCATCGCGCGGGCAGCGGTCGACACGATCCTCGACTACCCGTGGGTCAACGGCGAGCTGCGTGGACAGAGCATCGTCACACGCCCGTTCGTGAACCTCGGGATCGCGGTCGCGCTGGACGAGGGCAAGGGCCTCATCGTCCCGGTCATCCGCAATGCGCAGGATCTCAACCTGACGGGAACGGCCCGGTCGATCCAGGACCTCGCGGAGCGTGCGCGGACGAAGAAGCTGCTTCCCGACGACGTTCAGGGCGGGACGTTCACGATCACCAACCCGGGGAGCTTCGGCACGTTCCACGGGACGCCGATCATCAATCAGCCGCAGTCGGCGATTCTCGGCACCTATGCGCTCGTCAAGCGGCCCTGGGTCGTCCAGGACGAGCTCGGCAACGACGTCATCGCGATCAGGCCGATCATGAACCTCACGCTGACGTACGACCACCGGCTCGTCGACGGCGCCTACGCGGGCATGTTCCTGCGCGACCTGCGCGACCGGCTCGAGAGCTGGGACGAGGCGGCGTACTGACATGTGCGCAACACCGAAATCCGCGCGCGCAGATTTCGGTCGCGCGAAGACCCCTGAAGCCGGCCGCGTCGCGGCCGGGTCGACACCATTCCCGATCCGATGACACCTCTCCAGGGCAGCTGCCTCTGCGGGGGCGTCCGGTTCGAGGTGACGGAGCCGTTCACCCGGACATCCGCCTGCCACTGCACGTTCTGCAAGTCGATCTCGGGCGGCTACGGCACGGTGAGCGGACGCGCGCCGACCGCTGCGATCCGCGTGCTCGAGGGGGCGGAGCTCCTGACCTCGTACACGCCCGAGGGCGGCTCTGCGAAGACGTTCTGCTCCGTCTGCGGCTCGAACCTCTTCGGCGGCGGGTGGCCCGAATCGGAGTCCTCGAGCGTCCGGCTCAGCGCGTTCGGTTCCGACTACGACCGCAAGCCCGAGGGCCACACGTTCGTCCGCTC
>DASTWH010000371.1:0-4146 GCA_035758735.1 Gaiellaceae bacterium | reverse complement strand
TGCAGGCCGTGCTCCTCCTCGACGCAGCCGGGAAGGACATCGTGTTCGTCGAGACGGTCGGCGCGGGGCAGAGCGAGGTGGAGGTCACCGGCATCGCCGACACCGTCGTCCTCGTGCTCATGCCGGGCTCGGGCGACTCCGTGCAGGCGTTGAAGGCCGGGATCATGGAGATTCCCGACGTGATCGCGATCAACAAGATGGATCACCCCGCGGCGAAGACGATGCTCAACGAGGTTCGGTCCATCATCGGGCTCGCGGAGCCGGATCGGCGTCCGGCGATCATCCTCACGGAGGCGCTCCACGGCGAGCACGTGCCCGAGCTGTGGGCGACGCTCGAGGAGCACCGCGCCGGGCTCGAGCGCGACGGCCGACTGGACGTGAGGCGCCGCACGAATCTCGCGGCGGAGGTCTTCGCGGTCGCAGCGAGCCGGGCGAGCGCGCACTTGCGCGCCGCAGTGGCAGAGGATCCCGAGCTGCGCGCGGTGCTCGCACGTGTCGAGGAGCGCGAGCTCGATCCCCTGAGCGCGGTGAAGGAGATCCTGGAGGAGGTGTTCGAGCTCGATGGCACCGACGATCGCTGACGTGGAGGCCGCCCGCGAGCGCCTCGCCGGGGTGGCGCGCGAGACGCCGCTCTATCCGACCGAGACGTTCTCGCGCTTGAGCGGTCGCCAGATCTTCCTCAAGGCGGAGAACCTCCAGCGGACAGGCTCCTTCAAGATTCGCGGCGCCTACAACACGATCGCGACGCTCGGAGAAGCCGAACGGCAAGCGGGCGTCGTCGCCGCGAGCGCCGGCAACCACGGCCAGGCGGTCGCCTGGGCCGCACGCGAGGCGCGGATCCCGGCCACGATCTTCATGCCACAGGACGCACCGATGGCGAAGGTCGAGGCGACGCGTGCGTACGGAGGCGAGACGGAGCTCGTCGGCGAGGGGTTCGACGAGGCGGTCGCCGCCGCGGCCGCCCACGTCGAGGCGACCGGTGCGACGCTCGTGCACGCATTCGAGGACGAGCGCGTCATCGCGGGGCAGGGCACGATCGGCCTCGAGCTCGCGGAGCAGGCACCGGAGGCGGAGACGTTCGTCGTCCCCATCGGCGGCGGCGGGCTCGCTGCGGGGATCTCCCTCGCGCTCAAGGAGCGGCGCCCGGACGTTCACATCGTCGGCGTGGAGTGCCAGCCCGGGTACACGATCGCGGACGGCATCGCCGTGAAGCACAAGGGAGAGCTCGCGGGCGGCGTGCTCGAACGGACGCTCGACGACCGGGTCTCCGTGTCGGACGACGAGATCGCGCAGGCGCTCGTCCTCTGCGTCGAGCGGACGAAGTTCCTCGTCGAGGGCGCCGGGGCGGTGGGCCTGGCGGCACTCCTCGCCGGTCGCGTGCAGGGGACAGGTTCCGTCGCGGTCGTCCTCTCGGGCGGAAACATCGACGCGACGACGCTCATCTCCGTCCTCCGGCACGGCCTGACGCAGGCGGGCCGCTTCCTCGCGATCCGCCTCCTCATCCCCGACCGCCCCGGACAGCTGCGCGACGTCCTCGACCTGATCGCGCAGGGCCGCGGGAACGTCGTCTCCGTCGACCACCATCGCGAGGGCCGCACGACGAGCGCGCTCCAGACCGAGATCGAGCTCGTCGTCTCGACGCGGGACGAGGAGCATTGCCGGGAGCTCCTTGCAGAGCTCCGCGATGCGGGTCACACCGTCGAGCGGGTCGGCCCGCCGGAGTAGAGGTCAGCTGCCGCAGCGGCGGAACTCGACGGTCGGCTTGCCCGCCGCCATCCACGCATCGATGCCGCCGTTCACGACCGGGTGCGCGTCGAAGCCGCGCGCCGCGAGGATGCTCGCGGCGATGGCGGCCCGCGGGCCGACCTCGCAGATCGTGACGATCTTCCGGTCGCGCGGGAGATCCGCCTCGCCGAGCGCGAGCAGCCGGTAGGGGATGTTGCGGCTGCCCGCGATGTAGCCGGAGTCGCGCTCGTCCTTCTCGCGCACGTCGATGAGCTCGGCCCCTGCTTCGAGGAGCGCATCGAGTTGCTCGATCCGGACGAGCTCGAGCGACTCCGTGCCGCCGCCGAGCACGTATCCGGCGATGTCCAGCTGACCGACCGACCACAGCCCGCGCGTTGCGCGCGCAACCTCGTGGTCGTCCGCTGCGACGACGGCGACCGGGCCGCGATCGAGCACGAACGCGGCCTTCGTCGAGAAGCGCGTCCCGGAGACGGGCACGCTGAGAGCTCCCGGATGGTGGCCTGCAGCGAAGGCCTCGATGGGGCGCACGTCGAGGATCTGGGGCCCCACCGGCGGTTCGTGGAGCTCGGTCGGCTCCGGCTGGGCGCCGATGAACGGCCCCTTGTTCAGCTCGACGATCCGCTCCATGTTCGGCGGGCGAGGCGTGGAGATCCCCGTCGACTCCGCGACGAAGAGCGCCACGTCGTCGTGCGCCAGTGCCGCGTTGAACTTCCGCTCGAAGCCGATGGTCGTCGACGCCTTCGAGCTCATGCCCTTTCCGCAGAGCGATCCGGCGACATGCCCCGGGTAGACCTCGACCCCGTCGCCGAGCTCCAGCAAGCGGCGGAGCGAGTGGAAGAGGCCCTCGGCGCCCTCGCGCGCCTCCACGGCGAGGTCGGGGCGCGCCGCGTCGCCGACGAAGAGCGAGTCGCCTGTGAGGACGATCCACGGATCGTCTCCGCGTGTGCGGTCGGTGACGGCGAGGCAGCAGTGCTCGGGGCGATGGCCCGGCGTGTGGATGCAGCGAAGGACGATGTCTCCGAGCACGACCTCCGCGCCATCCTCGAGCGCGTCATGCGGATACTCGGCGTCGGCCGCAGGATGGATGCTCACCGGGATTGCGTGCTCGAGCGCGAGGCGCCCGTGCCCCGAGAGGTGATCCGCGTGCGTGTGCGTCTCGACGACGCGGACGATGCGCACGTCGCGGCGCTCCGCTTCCTCCAGGTACTGCTCGATTGCGAACGCGGGGTCGACGACGACCGCGTCGCCCGTGCCCGGGTCGCCGACGAGGTACGACGCACAGCCGAGCGCGTCGTCGACGAACTGGGTGAAGATCATGGGCGCGGCCGACCGTAGCAGCGGCTCCCGCTATTTCTCTTGAAGTGCTGCGAGCCGCTTGCGCAGGTCGGGTCCGACGGCGCCTGAACGCGCAAGTTTCCGACCTGTTGCGCGTCTTTAGGGGTGATCGACCAGTTACCCCTCCCAGGAAGGAGAAGTTCATGAAGGTCAAGCTGTTTCTTGCGAGCTTGGCCGTCGCGGGTCTCGCTGTTTCTTCTGCGGTGGCAGCGCCCCCAGAAGGGAAAGGCAAGCCGACGACGGGCGAAGGCTGCAAGCCGAAGGTCACGGTCGTCCTGAAGGGCACGCTCACCGGAGCGCCCCTCCAGGTCGATGTCACCAGCTCGAACCGCTGGGGGCGTGCATACGTTCCGGGCACGGCGTCGACCTCGATCGCCGTTGATCCGAACACGACGAAGGTCCGCCGTCGGGGCAAGGCGCTCATCACCGAGCTCGTCGTCGGCGACCGCGTTCTGGTTCAGGCACGTGTCTGCAAGGCCGATCTCAAGGACAACGCGATGCCACCGTTGACCGCGTCGAGGGTCGTGGCGCATCCGGCCAAGACCGAGCAAGAAGACGACGACTAGACCGGTTTCCCTGGGAGGGAGCCAAGAGAGCTGACAAGCGAGTGGCGCGACGACCGAGCGGCCGTCGCGCCACTCCACGTGCCTTGCGGTCCTGGATCAGCAGCAGTCGTCGCCGCAGCAGTCGTCGCCGTCGCAGCACCAGCTGACGTCGAGCACAGCGCCTCCCTTCATCGAAGAACGTCGATGATGGGACTCTAGCGTGCTAGATTGACGATCGTCAATGAAGTCGCTGCCCGTTCTGCAATCGCTCTGCTGCGGACCCGATGTCGAGGCGCTGGAGCCCGAAGCCGCAGAGGATCTCGCTGCCGTGTTCAAGGCGCTCGCGGATCCGACACGGGTGGCGATCGTCAGTCGGCTCGCGTCCGGCGAGAAGTGCTGCGTGTGCGATCTCACGGCCGTGTTCGAGCTGTCGCAACCGACGATCTCACACCATCTCCGGATTCTGCGAGAAGCCGGGCTCGTCGACGCCGAACGGCGGGGCACGTTCGCGTACTACTGG
>DASTWH010000347.1:0-9416 GCA_035758735.1 Gaiellaceae bacterium | reverse complement strand
ACGCGACGGTCTTCGTCGATCTCGACGGGGTCCGGCTTCTGACGGACCCGCTGCTCCGCAACCGGGTTGCACACCTGCGGCGAGCGAGCGGCGTCTCGGCGCGCGCGCAACGCGGCGTGGACGCCGTTCTCATCTCGCACGGCCACTACGACCACCTCGATGTCCCCTCGCTCGAGAAGCTCGGGAAGAAGCTTCCGATCGTCGTACCCCGTGGGCTCGGTGGCCTCCTGCGCAAGAAGCGGTTCGAGTCCGTCCTCGAGATCGAAGCGGGCGAGACCCTCGCGATCGGCGAGGTCGAGATCCGGGCGGTCAGAGCGGAGCACGACCGCAGCCGCGGGCCGTTCGGCGCGTCGGCCGACCCCGTCGGCTACGTGGTCTCGGGCTCGACTTCGATCTACTTCGCCGGCGACACGGACCTGTTCGACGAGATGGCCGACCTCGGGCCGGTGGACGTCGCGCTCATTCCGATCTGGGGGTGGGGCCCCGGGCTTGGCGGCGGCCACCTCGACCCGGGACGCGCGGCGGAGGCGGTGGCTCGCATCGGGCCGAAGGTCGTCGTCCCGATCCATTGGGGGACGTACTTCCCGATCCATCTCGGCCTGGCGGGGCGACCCGGCTTCGTCGACCTCCCGCCCGTGGAGTTCGCGGCCGCGCTGAAGGAGCACGCGCCTGGCGTCGAGCTCCGCGTTCTCAGGCCAGGGGAGGCGACCGAGGTCTAGGCCGGAAGCAGCTCGGCAGCGCCCAGGGCCGAGACTGCGCGCACCCGAAGCTCGCTCGCGACCTGCGACACGTCGGCGCCGAACGGGGCGTACGCGACGACGCTGAGCCACGCCGTCTTCTCGGTGAGCGAGCCGACCTGCACGTAGATCGCGAGCGTCTCGCCCTGCGGAGCTCCGGCCGCAGCCTCCATGACCACGCGGCGAGCTTCGTCGAGCGGAGCGTCGAGCCGTACCGGAAGCTCGACCGTCACGAGGCGCCGCGGGTCGTCGACCGAGCGATTCACGATCGTGGTGGAGACCATGCGTGAGTTGGGCACGAAGATCCGCCGACCTTCGTCGGTCGTGAGGGCCGTGTAGCTCAGCGAGATCTCCTCGACGATGCCCGTGTGGTCGTCGACGGTGACGCGGTCGCCGAGGCGTACCGGCTGCGTGAACGCGAGCATCACCCCCGAGCCGAGGTTGCCGAGCGGCGTCGTGAGCGCGAGACCCGCGATGACCGCGAGGACGGCGCTCGAGGCGAGGAACGCGCTTGCCACCTGCTCCGTCGCGGGGAAGGTCGAGAGGACGCTCCATGCGCCGATCAGCCCGACGAGGGCGATCGCGACGCGCAGGAGGAATGCGAAAGTCGTCCGCCGCCGGGCTGCGACCGAGGGATCCCGCTCGGCCAGCCGCCTCTCGTAGCGGTCGAATGCGGAGCGCAGCGCGATCCGGACAGCGATGAGGACGACGACCCAGATCGCCGTGAGCAGCAGCGCCTTCGCGAGGTTGGAGTCCACGCCGGGGTGTTCGGCGCGGACGGCGGTGAGCCTGCCTCAGCTACCGGCGAGGACCTGCGCTTTCGCGGCGGCGTACTCCTCGTCGGTGAGCTCTCCCTCCGAGTGCAGCTGGGCGAGCGAGGCGAGCCGGGCCGAGACGTCGGCCGCGGCCGGAGCGACGGCCTGCGGCTCGCCCGGCGAGCTTCGCGACTCCCACCAGCCCGTCATTCGCGCGCGGGTGTCGGCGACGAACGACGAGCTCGCGTCCGGGAACTCGGCCAGCGTCTGCCTCCGCGTCAGCTCGATCCACGCGGCTCCGAGCGCCCCGAGCAGGATCACGACGAGTAGACGCGCGAAGTCGAGGACTTCCGCATTGAAGAGCAGGAACAGGACGACGACGGCGAGGACGACGTATGCCCACACGCGGTTCTGCAGCGCCGGCGCCAGCCACTCGCGCGTCGTGACTGCGCGGCGTCCCGGGCCTGCCAGCCAGGCTGCGATGACGAACAGGAGACCGACGACGACCATGAGCCGGAACGATCCGCGCATCAGCTCGGTGAGGATGTTCCAGGCGTTGTTCGCCGCCTGCCGGTCGTCCTCGCGGGCGACGAGCGAGTCGACGACGTAGTTGCGCGTGAGGTTCGCCGCGAGCAACCCGATGATGCCGACCGCGACGAGAACCCAGCCCGTGCCGCGAACGGCGCGACGGCGATCGCCCGAGAGCCACACGGCGAGCGCGAACGCGATGAGCGTCAGCAGCGGGAGGAACCACGCGAGCGTCTTCAGGAGCTGGAACCCGTTCTGCGCCGTCTCGAGCTCGTCCGCGCGCAGGATGACGATGCGCCCTGCGTCAGCCGGGATCTTGTCCGCGACCTGCTGGCCGATCCCGATCCGGTCGGCGGCTTCCTCGATGATCGCCCGGAGATCGAGCGTCACCTCGCCGTTCTCCGTCGAGACGCGGGGGCCGCCGCCCTCCAGGACCTCCACGAGCGTCTCGTGGGTCGTGCGCAGGGTCAGCTTGAACAGCTGCTGGAACCTCGGCTGCTCGAGCGCTCGGTTCACGATCTGATACGAGGCCTGGCGCAGCCCTGCGGTCGCCGGCCCCGCAAGGCCCTGGTAGTCGGCTGGGAGCTGCTTCTCGACCTCGGCCTGCACGTCGACGTTCGCGAAGAGCTCGTCGACCGCGCGGTTCGCGACGGCGCTGCGGATCGCCGGGTCATCGAGGAGTGAGCTCGACGTGTCCGCGAACACGTTCGTGTTGAGCGCCACTCGGTTGATCCAGATCGCGAACGACGAGAGGAGGAGCAGGAGCCCCGCGATCACGAGCACGACCCAGACCCCGGTGGCCCTCCTGCGGCTCTGGAGACGGGCGGGCTCGGGTGCTGGCGTGGCTTCGGGCGGCGCGCTCATCTGAGCGCTGAGCCTACTCCTCGCCGAGCAAGAACGCTGCGTGGAGGGTCCGGACCGCGCGCTCGACGTCGGCACGTGGGATGAGGCACGAGACCTTGATCGGCGAGGTCGAGATCAGCCGGAGGTTGATGCCCTCGTCGGCGAGCGCGCGGAACATTCGCGCCGCGACGCCCGGGTGCGAGCGCATGCCGGCACCGATGAGGGAGACCTTCCCGAGGTCCGTGATCTCGGAGGACACGAGCGACCCGATCGTCTCCTCGGCTCGGGCGAGCGCGCGCCGGGTCGCCGGCACGTCGTCGTTGGGAACCGAGAACGAGAGCGACGCGAGGCCGTGAGCGACGTTCTGCAGGATCGTGTCGACGTTCACGTGCTCGGCGGCGACCGCGTCGAAGATCGCAGCCGCGACGCCCGGGCGGTCCGGCAGGCCCGTCACGTCGAACACGACCTCGTCCTCCGAGTGCGTCACCGCCGAGACGATCGGCTGCTCGAGCCCGGAGGCGTCCTCGATCCACGTCCCGGCGTCGGTGGAGAACGTCGAGCGGGCGTGGATGCGGACACCTTGCCCGCGCGCGAGCTCGACGGCGCGCAGCATGAGCACCTTGGCCCCCGAGGAGGCCATCTCGAGCATCTCCTCGTACGAGACGCTGTCGAGCTTCCGGGCGTCCGGGACGATGCGCGGGTCGGCGGTGAACACGCCGAGGACGTCCGAGTAGATCTCGCACGACGCGCCGAGGGCAGCGGCGAGCGCGACCGCGGTCGCATCCGTTCCGCCCCGTCCGAGCGTGGTCACGTCCATCGTGTCGCGCGAGAAGCCCTGATACCCGGCAACGAGGACGATCCGGCCGCGGTCGAGTGCCTCGACCACGCGACCGGGTGTGATCTCGCGGATCTTCGCCTTCGTATGGACCGGGTCGGTGATGATCCCGGCCTGCGAGCCGGTGAACGACACGGCCTCGGAGCCGAGGTCGTGCACGGCCATCGCCACGAGTGCGCAGGCGATGCGCTCTCCCGTCGAGAGCAGCATGTCGAGCTCACGCGGATGAGGCTCCGGCGAGACGTCGTGCGCAAGCGCGAGCAGACCGTCGGTGGTATCGCCCATCGCCGAGACGGTCGCCACGACACGAACGCCGCGCTGGCGCGCCTCGACGAGTCGCGCTGCGACGCTGCGGATCTTCTCGGGGTCGGCGACCGACGAGCCGCCGAACTTCATGACGACGGTCTCGGCTGCCTCCGCGCTCGTGCTCATCGTGGGATTGTTGCTTCTCGGGCACTCGAACCCGTTGGGAGGGCTACCCTCCGCGCGTGCCGCGGAAGGTCATGCTCATCGGGCTCGACTGCGCCGAGCCGTCGCTGGTGCTCGAGCGCTGGCGCGACCAACTGCCGACCATCTCCGGTCTCATGGAGCGCGGCACCTACGGGCGCCTGACGTCCGTGATCCCGCCGATCACGGTGCCGGCATGGTCCTGCATGATGTCCTCGAAGACGCCGGGCGACCTCGGGGTCTACGGCTTCCGCAACCGCTCCGACCACTCGTACGACGGCGCGTTCATCGCGATGTCGACGGCCATCAAGGAACCGCGGCTCTGGGACTACGTGACGCGCTCGGGCGGTTCCTCGATCGTCCTGTCCGTCCCGGGCTGCTACCCGCCCAAGCCCCTGAACGGGGTGATGGTGGGCTGCTTCCTCACGCCCTCGGTCGAGTCGAAGTACACGTACCCGGCCACGCTCAAGGACGAGATCGCCGAGGTCGTGGGCGAGTACCTCTTCGACACGAAGGACTTCCGGACGGACGACAAGGAGTACCTGCTCCGCCAGGTCTACGAGATGACGAACCGCCGCTTCGCGCTCGCGGAGCACTTGCTCGAGACGAAGCCGTGGTCGCTGTTCGCAATGGTCGAGATGGGGCCCGATCGCATGCACCACGGGTTCTGGAAGTACATGGACGCGGAGCACCGGAAGCACGAACCTGGGAACGCCTACGAGACGGCCATCCTCGACTACCACCGCCACGTCGACGGCCTGATCGGGAAGCTCCTCGAGCACGCGGACGACGACACCGTCGTCTTCGTCCTCTCCGACCACGGCGCGAAGCGCCTCGACGGCGGGATCCGGATCAACGAGTGGCTCCGCCGCGAGGGGCTGCTCGCGACGCTCGGCGAGCCGAACGGCGTCTCGTCGCTGCGCGACGTCGGCGTCGACTGGTCGCGAACCACGGCGTGGGGAGAAGGCGGCTACTACGCGCGCGTGTTCCTCAATGTCGCCGGACGCGAGCCGGAGGGGACGATCGCGCCCGAGGAGTACGAGGACGTCCGCGACGATCTCGCGCGTCGCATTGCCGCGATCCCGGACGACGCCGGGAACGCGATTCCAACTGCCGTCTACAAGCCCGAGGAGCTGTACGGCGAGCCGAAGGGGGTCGCGCCGGACCTCATCGTCGTGTTCGGCGACCTCTTCTGGCGCTCGGTCGGGACGATCGGCGGCGACGAGGGCATCCAGACGCTCGAGAACGACACCGGGCCCGACGACGCGAACCACGCCCAGGACGGGCTCTACGTCGTCGCGGGACCGGGCATCGACGCGTCCGGCCGGAACGACGCGCATCTCCTCGACATCGCGCCGACGGTGCTCGAGATCCTCGGGATCGAGGCTCCCTCAGACCTCCGCGGTCGCAGCCTCCTCGCGGGTCTCGTCTCCAGCTGAGGCCGCGAACTCGCGCTCGACCGTCTCGACGAGCTCGAGATGGAGCGTGAGGTACTTGCGGAGGAACTCGGTGGCGAGGAGCAGGTACTTGCGGCGGTGCGGGATCTCCTCGGCTCGCGCCTCGGCCTCGTCGAGGCGGACCGTGATGTCGGCGATGTCGTCGCGAAGCGTGAGCATGCTCTCGCGCGTGATCTCCTCGCCGACGAGGTCGCAGAGGAGGAGCCGCAGGAGCGGATCGCTCTTGACGGGGGTGAAGCGCACGGGCGTTCGGGCGTAGCTGCGGAGTGCCTCGAGCCCTTTCTCCGTGAGCGAGTAGACCGTACGCTCGCGCGTCTTGCCGGGCTCGCGTCTCGCCTCGAGATAGCCGAGCGTCGAAAGGCGCTTCGGCTCCGTGTAGTACTGGCTCTCGCCGGCCCAGTCGAGCATCCGCCCCTGCCGCGCCATCCGCAGGAGATCGTGCGCGCCTGCTCCACCGCGGCCGACGAGACCGAGGATCTCGTACGAGAAGAGGCTCAGCTCGTCGCTTGACTCACTACGTTTCATAGTTTATACCTATGAATCATAGTCTACGGGAGGAGCGGACATGACATCCGTGTCGGAGGCGCAAGGCAGTGCCGAGCGGTGGGGTCCTCTGTGGGGTGCTCGTCCCGGCGACTGGGCCCTGAGCGAGGATCTCCAGACCCCGACGTACGAGGCGGCGCTCGAGCATGTCGGCCTCGAGCCCGGCTGGCGCGTCCTCGACGTCGGCTGCGGAGCCGGCGCGTTCCTGCGTCTGGTCGCGGAGCGGGGAGGAGAGCCGTACGGGCTCGACGCGTCCGAGGCGCTCATCGCGTTCTCGCGCGAAAGGCTGCCCGACGCCGACCTTCGTGTCGGCGAGATGGAGGCGCTGCCGTGGGGGGACGACACGTTCGATCTCGTGACGGGGTTCAACGCGTTCTTCTTCGCGAACGACATGGTCGCGGCCCTTCGCGAAGCCCGCCGCGTCGCCAAATCGGGTGCGCCCGTCGTGATCCAGGTGTGGGGCGCCCACGAGAACTGCGACCTCGAAGCGATGAAGCTCGCCGCTCGGCCGTTCTTCCCACCGCGCCCCGCCGACGCGCCTGCGGACCCCGACTTCTCGCAGCCCGGCATCCTTCCAGCGCTCGCCAGCGAGGCCGGGCTCGTGCCGGAGCAGGAGTTCACTGAGACGTGGACGTCGGTGTATCCGGACTCGGAGACGCTGAGCCGAGCGATGATCGCAGTCGCCGGGCTCGCAGTGCTCGCCGGCCCCGAGCGCGAGGAGGAGCTCCGGAACGCGATCGTCGCCGGGCTCGCGCCCTTCCGGGCTCCCGATGGCAGCTACCGCTTCTCGAACGAGTACCGCTACCTCGTCGCCTCGGCCTGAGGCCCGGTGTCCATCCCGCGGAACGCGGGATTGAAGAAGCCGTACGCGACGACAGCGGTGTAGCTCAGCCCGATGACGAGGAACGTCGGGCCCGGCCCGATCGCCGCGACGAGCACCCCGCCGAGCAGGATGCCCAGCGGGATCGCGGCCCACGCCCCTCCGCGGACCGCACCGAAGACGCGTCCCCGCAGCTGGACCGGGACCAGCTCGGCGGTCACGGTGAAGATGAGCGGATTCAACGGCCCGGACGCGAAGCCCACGATGGCGAGGCCGACGAGCGCGACCGGGAGCGAGGGCAGCGTGGCGAGCAGGAGGTACATCACCGGGAGCGTCGCGAAGCAGCCGAGGAAGGTCGGACGCCTCGGGAGGCGGTGCCCGATCGCGCTGTAGAGGAGCGCTCCTGCGAGCGCCGCGCCGCCGAGGGTCCCGTACATGAGCCCGAGGTCGGCGGCGCTGCCGTACTCCTGCTCGGCAAAGACGGCCATGACCACGGGGAACGGCGCCTCGATGAGGTTCGTCAGCAGCACCGTGAGCACGAGCGCGCGCAGCAGCCGTTGGTTCCACACGAAGCGGAGACCGTCGGCGAGCTCGGTCAGGAACCGACTCTGCGGCTCGGGAGCCACGACCGGCGTCGGGCGGGGGACGAGGAACGCGACGAGCGCCGCGGAGACGAGGAAGCTCACGGAGTCGAGCCACAAGGCGTTCGTTGCGCCTACCACCGCGACCAGCACGCCTCCGATCGGCGCCCCGACGAGTGTCCCGCCCTGCTGGATCGCACCGCGAATGCCGCTCGCTCGCTCGAGCCGGACGCCGGCGAGCTCCACGAGGTCCGGGATGAGCGCCGCCCGCGCGGTCGAGCCGGGAGCGTCGAGGAGCGCGCCGAGAAAGACGAGCGCCATGAGCTGCCAGAGCTCGATGCCGACCGTCGAGTGCAGGAGCGGAATGGCCGCGACCGCGGCTGCGCTCGCGAGGTCGGCGACGACACTCGACGTCCGGAACCCGAGGCGGTCGACGACGACGCCGCCGAAGAACGTCGCGATCACGATCGGCAGGAAGTTGAAGAAGACCGCGAGCGCGGTCAGAACCGCGCTGCCCGTGGTGGTCAGGACGAACCAGGGGATGGCGAGCTGCGCGACCGCGTTGCCGGCGAGCGAGATGACGTCGGCGGTGTAGAGCGCGTAGAGGGGCGTGCGCCGCTTCATCGGGGTGCAGCCGTCTGTGTCAGCTGCCGTCGGGCCAGCCGCCGCGGTGCAGGACGAGCGGGTAGTGCGGGAGGGTCGCTCGCGGATCCTCGAGCACGGCGTCGGTGCGCGCGCGGTAGGGCCTGCTCGCGCGCCAGCCGTCCGGAGGCGGGCGCAGCCCTTCGCTCAGATTCGCGTGCTCCAGGACGGCTTCGAGCGACGTGCCGAGACGCGCGACTGTGGCGGCGCCGAACCGTTCGTCCCATGCCGTCCCGATCTGCGCGTGGACGGCAGGCAGCCGTGCCTGCGCCGTGCGCCCCCTCGGCGTGAGGCGTACGCGAGCCGTTGCGGCCGTCGACCCTTCGCGTACCACGTGGCCTGCCTTGGCCAGGTACCCGAGCGCCATCGCCGCCGCCTCCTTCGACACGCCCGCGAGGGTGGGGATATCGCGCACGGCAGTTTCGTTCGCGTCGAGGACACGGACGAAGTTCGCCCCGAGGGCGAGCGACAGCTCGGACTCGGCCTCGAAGTCGAGCGTGTACGCGAGCAGCGCCTGGGCGAGCAAGGTGGTGAGCCGCGACGGCGTGCCCGCTTCGGCGCGCGGCCGAGGCGTGAAGCCCGCGACCATGCCGTCCGTGCCCGCGACGATCGGGACGTACTCCGGAAGCCCGACGTCGAGGCGACCGACGATCGCCTCCAACGAGCCACGGAGATCGCCGACGGTGCTCGATCCGAATCGCTCGTGCCAGCGCTCGTCGACCTCGTCGAACAGCGCGGGCCGGATTTCCTGCGTCGCGCGGCCGGCCGCGGTGGGCCGGACGAGCCAGTCGCCGCGAAGGCCGCGGGCGCTCCCGTACCCGTCCCGCTTCTCCTTCGGCGGGCCGCCGGCCGTCGACGAAGCGACGAAGACGTAGCGCCAGCGCTCCATCCCGCCCAGGGTGGAGAGCACGCGAGGCTTGGGCAGCCCTGCAGCGTCGGTGAGCTCGCCGACGGCGATCCCGTCGCCGACGAAGCGCAGGAAGTTCGACCACATCACGACCGACGTGACGCGCGCGCTCGCGCCCGACTCAGCGAGGCGTCGCTCGAACTCGTTGTCGAGCTCGATCGTCTGTGCGATCAGCACCTGTGAGAGCAGCGTCGAGAGCGGCAGCCGGTCGGGCACGGCCGCGATGGTAGGTCGGCGTCGCCCGGCTGGGCGTCAGTCGAGCGGACGGATCTCGGTGGCGACCGCGGGCGCGGGGCCTTCGATCGCGAGCTCGAACTCGAA
>DASTWH010000340.1:0-4112 GCA_035758735.1 Gaiellaceae bacterium | reverse complement strand
CGTCCAGTCCGCGTCGTCGAGCGTCATGTTCGGACCCGCTCGATAGACGGGACGCAGGAGCGCGTGGAGCGGCTCGCCGCCCGCGCCGTCAGGGCCGAGCAACGACGTGCGCACGGTCCTCGACGCGAGCGCCGAGCCGCCCTCCCCCGGCTCTGCCTCGCCGACGAACGAGCGCACGAGTCCCTGGACGACCCCGTACCGAGCTGGGATGACGGCGAGCACGTCCCTCACGCTCTCGCCACGCGGCCACCAGATCTCGTCGAGCCTCCCGGGGAGGATCCACTCGGCTCCGAACCGTTCGACCGCGACGCGAGCCAGGTCACTCTGGGAACCGGCGTCGTCCACGCGGTGGACGAAGTCGTGCTCCGACGCGACGAGCGGCGCCTGGCCACCGATGAGGACCACATCGACGCCGGCATCACGATGGAACGCGAGGAACTGGTCGATGCCGTCGCCGGCCTCCTCGAGCACCATCGTGAGGGCGATCGTCACAGCGCGCGAGCCTATCCGTCCTCGAGTGCGCCTACGCGTACGGCCATGCGGTCGAGGTAGCGCCGCAGGCGGACGATGTCCGCGTCACGCACGGCGACGCTGTCGGAGACGACGCTTACCTCGTCCGCTTCGGCCACGTCTGTGGCGGCCACCTGGCCGAGAGCGTCGCGCAGCCTCGTGTCCACGTGCAACGAGCCTTCCGCCAGACCCCGCTCGAGCAACGTGTCGTCGACGACGAGCGCGAGGAAGCGCGCCGTGCTCCGCCCGCTCTCCTTCGCCCGCAACGCGGTGACGTACTGACCCAGCGGCTTGTCACCGCGCGCCCGTCGGGCGCCTTTGTTCTCCCACTGCTCGAGCGACCGGAAGGGGAAATGGAGCACGTCGGCCGGATGCCAGTTGTGCAGCGCATGCCAGCGCGGGCTCGAGACGGTGTGTGACCCGAAGCTGATCGTGATCGCCGGATCCGCCCGATGGGCCGCCTTGAGGTGCGGTCGGTACGGGCTCGTAGGGTCGTGGATCGCGGCCTGTGGCGCCACCCGAACGATCATCCGGTCCGCGAACGAACGCTCGTCGTCGGGACGCGGCACGAAGTGCCGGCTGAGCGCGAACACCACACCGTGGGTCTCCGGGACGGACCCCAGCATCTCCTTCAGCGTCGCCCCGCGTGGCATCCAGAACTCGTCGGCGTCGGTGTTGATCACCCAGTCGGCGTCGTGCTCCGTCGCGGCAAGGCGAGCCATCCGAGTGCGCCACGGCCCGTCGTGCATGATCGCGTCGGTCACGGAGATGCGACGCAGAACGCCGTCGCGCGCATACGACTCGAGGATGTCCGTGGTGCCGTCGACCGACTGGTGGTCCGTCGCGATGACGAAGTCGACGCCCGCGCCCAGGTGGTACCGGATCTGATCGTCGACGATGTCGGCTTCGTCACGGACGACCAGGGTCTGGACGAGCTTCATCGCGCACGAAGCCTACGGCCGTCCCTCGACGGCAGTCACGCGCCTGTGAACGTCGTCCAGCCAGCGCTGGAGACGTACGAGCTCGGCCTCGGAGAACACCGCGGCACCGAACGCGTCCGTGCCAGGGTCTGCGCTTTCGGTCGCAGCGTGCGTTCCGTCATCGTCCCGGATGCGGCGAAACGCATCACGCAGTCGGACATCGGCGACGAGCGCACCGGCGTCGACGCCGGTGCGAAGCTCGGCGTCGTCGAGCGCGACCCGATCCCACATCGCCTCCGACCGTCCCTCGTCGGCCACCTGTCGCGCACGAGCGAGGTCGCCGCGCAGATTGCTCTGCCATCCTGTCCACGTCTTCCGATACTTGCGCGCCGACTGTTCCCTGGAGCGAAACGGGAAGTGCAGGACGTCCAACGGATACCAACCGCTCGGCGCCTCTCCCAGGCCGAACACACGATGAGCCCCGCCACTCGAGATGACGACCTCCGGGCTCGCGCGGTGCCCGACCTTCACGACCGGCCTGAACGGCGTCGCCGGGTCGTTGATCGGAGCGCTTCCTGCGAGCCGAACCGTCAGCCGCTCGACGAACCACCCGCCGTCGTCTCGCAGCGGCACGAAGTTCCGCAGGAGACCGCAGACGACTCCGACGCGATCCGGCACCGCCGCCAATGCCTCCTTGAGCGACGAGCCGCGGGCCATCCAGAACTCGTCCGCGTCGCAAGGAATGACCCAGTCGGCGTCGTGGTCGGTCGCCGCGATTCGACTCATCTGCGTCTGCCATGCCCCTTGCCGCGAGAACGTCCCTTCCTCGCGGGAGTGGGTGAGAACGCCCTGCCGCGCGTAGGACTCGAGAATCTCCCGCGAGCCGTCCTGCGAGCGATGGTCGATCGCGACGACGTGGTCGACACCCGCGTTCAGGTGGTACTCGAGGTGCTCCCGGAGGATGTCCTCCTCGTCGCGGACGAGGAGCGTCGTGACGAGCTTCATTCGAGCGACAAGCTAGCGAGCCTCGCAGGGGACGTAGACTGCCGCCCTGTCTGCGGCCGCCACAGCTCCATCCGACTTCGGTGTCGTCATACCCGCGAAGGAGGAGCACCTCCACTGGGTGCGAGGGACGTGCGCGAGCGTTCGCCACTTCATGGAGGGCACGCCGATCTGCGTCCTCCTCGACGGCCGGCGCGTCCCGGAAGACCTCCGGCGGACTCCCGACGTCGTCGTCATCCGCCGCGACGAGCTCGAGCCCCGCGAGCTCCGCTCCGGCTTCGGGTCGCTCCGGGCGAAGAACGCAGCTCTCTGGGCATCCCCGTTCGAGACCTTCCTGCTGCTCGATGCGGACGCCGTCGTCTGGGGCGACGTGCGTCAGCTCGCCGACTTCGAGCGCTTCGACTTCGTTCTGGACAACGGAGGGGAGCCGCCGCGCGCGGTCATGGACGCGGATCTCGTCGCTCGCACGGTCCCCGGCTTCGACGCGCGTGCATACGAGTCGCGCTTCGTGAACACGGGCGCGTACTTCGGACGACGTGGCATCCTCGATCTCGAGTACTACCTCGAGCTCGTGCGCCTCTCGACGACGTACCCCGGGCTGTTCTATGGATCCCAGGGCACGTTCAATCTCATGGTCCTTCACGCGGCAGAGCGGGGCGGTCTACGCCTCGAGTGGCGTGAACTGCAGCTGATGGCAGGTCGGGCGTCTCGCGAGGACCTGGCCCGTCGATGCAGCTTCACCGACGGTGGCCCGGTCGTGACCGGCGATCCGTTCGTGCTCCACTGGGTCGGGTCGCCGAAGCCTCGCGTCCGCGAGGACCGGTCGGACTACTTCGCACCGATGACCTTCTTCCGCCTCGAGGCGCGACGTGCGGCGAGACCAGAAGGGCGTTCTCGGCGCGCGGATCTCCTCCGGCTTCGGCTCGAGGATGCGCTGTGCACGGACTGGCGGGGCACGAACGCCCGCGGAAGGTTGGGTCGGCTCCGGCGACGCCTGGATCAGCGGTGGGCCGAGTGGCGCGTCGCGGTTCGCTCACGCGTGCCCGATCGCGTCGTGGCCAACCTCCGTCGAGGGTCTCCCCCGACCGACTAGTAGCCTCTCCCGGACTCGCATGGCCGTCCGAGGAGCAGACTTGTTCACGCGGCTCCTCGCGGGACTCGAGCGTCTCGCGTCGCGACCGTTGGGCGGCATCGTCCTCTTCGTCCTCGGCTGCGGCGCGTACTCGATCCGCTCGATCGCGTGGCCGTTGAAGGCTGGTCGCGACCTCGACGAGTACATCTACGCGTGGGTGCAGCTCTTCGATCACGACGTACTCCTGCCGTGGTCGATGCTGTTCCGGACGCCGGCAACACCGCTCTTCGTCGGCGCGTCGCTCGACGCGTTCGACGGCCGCTTCGCCGAGCCGCTCATGGCGCTCGTCTATGCGAGCTCGATCGTGTGCTGGGCGGCCGCCGCCCGGTACTTCGGAGCGTGGCCCGCGATCGCCGTCGCTGTGGCGCTCCTCCTGTACCAGGGCTACGCCCTCATGTTCCACGAGATTTCGAGCGAGCCCATGTTCGCGGCGGCGTTCGCCCTCTGGGCGCTCCTCCTGACGAGGGCGGCGTTCCGTCCGTCGACTCGGCGGTTTGCGCTCGTCGGCCTCGGGATCGCGCTCCTCGCCCTCGTCCGCCCGGGAAACG
>DASTWH010000188.1:0-4879 GCA_035758735.1 Gaiellaceae bacterium | reverse complement strand
CTCCTCGGGCGGGTCGAGATCGAACAGCACGAAGTCCGGGCGGTCCGGCTTGTCGACGCGCGAGTACCACGCGTTCATGTCGATGCAGTTCATCTGCGCCATCCAGAGCACCGCCTCCGGCGAGTTGACGAGCGGAAAGTCCACGAGTCGCGATCCGCCACCGCGCGGGTAGGTACGGAAGGTGCGCGTCGGGATCCAGGACGGCATCCCCTTCGGCGCCTGCTTCTGGAAATACACCTCCCCGCCCACTCCATAGGGGGAGCGCTTCATCGTGAACGGCCGGTTGCGAAGGTGCGGAACGAGCACCGGCGCGATCGCGCGGTAGTACTCGAACAGGTCCTCCTTGGTGAGCCCGTCGTCCGGGAAGAGGACGCGCTCGGGGCTCGTGAGGCGGACGGACCGCGACGCCATGGAGCGGTTTGTACCTCCTCGGTGCAGGCGGGCGAGGTCAGTACTCGAGACCGGCTTCGACGAGCGGGCTCCGCCCCCAGGCGAAGCTCGTCTCGTACCAGTCCGTCATCGGCGTCAGGGTCGTCCCGAAGCGCGACGAGTGCACGAACCAATCGTTCCCGACGTAGATCCCCATGTGCCCGATCTCCGACGGCTTCGACCTCGGGCCTCGCGAGCCGAAGAACACGACGTCACCGGGCGCGAGGGCGTCGCGACCCACCCGTAGCGACCGGGGCACTTCACCGCTCATCGCGTACGTCGTGCGCCCGACGAGGACGCGCGAGAGACCGGGCGCGCCACCGAACGGCTTCATCTTGTAGACGCGCCAGACGAACCCCGAGCAGTCGAAGCCGCCCGGCAGCACGTTGCCGAACAGCTGCTGCGGCTTCTCGGAGGTCCCGGCCCAGACGTACGGCGACCCGACGAGGCGCAGCGCGCGATCGAGCACAACGCGCTGCCACTCGCTGAGCGGAGGGAGCGAGAACGCGTCCGCCTCCGTGCGTGTCGCCTCGAGCTTCGCGTCCGAGAGCTTCATGTACGTGGCGATGCTGTACGCGGCCTCGGCACGCGTGACCGGCTGCGTGACCTGCAGCTCGAGCCCGTCCTCCTCTCGCGGATGGTTGATACGGAGCCCGAGCAGTCGGGCGATGGTCTCGGTACCGAGCCAGGGCCGGGGCGAGATCCCAGCGTCGAGCGCGGACTGCCTGACCAGCTGTGCCTCGGGCCGGAGGCCCGCAAGCGACACGAGCCGCGCGTCGAGCTCCCGAAGCGGGACGAGCGCATCGGGGTCGGCGATCGAGATCGCCCCGCCGAGGCTCGAGACGACGACGGCGAGCTCCGAGGCGGTCAGCGGATCGTCCGGGCGGAACGCCTCGACCGACGCCGCCATGAGGCCAGCGTCGACGACGGCCCGGATCTCCGCGGACGCGAACTGCGAACGCCCGCTCGGTGCGCCGGACGCCACGCTGGCAGTGGCGAGCGCGACGAGAGCGAGGACGAGGGCGAGACCTCGGGTCATGCACTCCGTATCGGCCCCTCGGTCGCGATCCCGTAGCACTCGGCGGGTGACGTTCGCGGGTGGACGCTAGGCTCCCGGTCGGTGAGCCCGCAGGCGGAAACCCGCTACTCCGAGACCCTTCCCGCGACCTGGCTCGCGGAACGCGCAGCCGTGGATCCGGCGAAGATCGATGCACTTCGCCGCGCGGGAGAGCTGATCGCCGTTCGCGAGCCGGGCTCGACCGAGTGGCGCTACCCGGCGTGGCAGTTCGACAACGGCAAACCGCGCACGGGCATCGCCCGTGTCGTCGCCGCGGCGCGAGACTGCGGTCTCGACGACGGGGAGCTCTACGCCGTGCTCACCAGTCCGCTCGGCCTTCGTGGCGACGTCCGGACGCTGGTCGACCTCCTTCTCGAGGGTCGGGAGGACGAGGTCGTCACCGCCGTGCGAGCGGCCTAGGGCGCCAGCGCCCCTGCTGCCCGGACGACCGCGACGTCACCGCTCACGGTCTTGACGTGAAGCGGAACGACCGCGCCCTCGGGCTCGTCCGCCGCCTCCTCCCCCTCGAGGCCGAGCTCCGACCCGAGGTCGCCGGAGACGGATGCGGCGTCCACCCAGACGCGCGTGCCCCGCGCGATTCCGACGCGAACGTCGCCCGACACGGTCTGGACCCGTACCTCGCCTGCGTGGACAGCCTTCAGATCCACGTCGCCCGACGTCGTGGAGATCCCGAGCTCGGCGGAGATCGTTCCGATGCTGATGTCTCCCGACACCGATCGCGTCGTCAGTGGGGCATCGAGACGCTCGACCCCGACGTCGCCCGAGACCGTTGCGACCGACCCTTGCCCGCCCACGTCGCCGACGAGCACGTCGCCACTCGCGGTCTTGACCTGAAGGGCGCCGGAGACGGCCTGCAGTCTGATGTCGCCCGACGCGGTTCGCGCCGACACATCGCCGAGCTCGCCCTCGACGCGAACGTCCGTCGACGCGCCGGCGAGGTCGAGGTCGGTCCCGGGTGGGCACACGACCCGGCACTCGAAGTCCCCGCCCCACGTGATCTGGATCGGCCCCCAGCGGAACCGGTCACGCTGCTCGACGCGCACGACATGGCGACCCCCGCGCTCCTCCATCGTGACCTCGATCTCGTCGACCGCGTCCTGGCCCCGACGGCCGAGAGCGACGACGTCAACGGACGTCCTCGGCTCGTCGGCCGTCGTGACCACGACCCGGCCACTCGGGAGCTTGATCTGGAGGGAGACGCTCCCGGGAGTGTCGAACGTCGGCATCGAACTGCCCTAGCGGTCGTCGCGGCTCGAAGGCGCGCGACGGACGCGGACTCCTGCGGTGCGCGGACGCTTGGTGCGCACGCGATCGCTCGAGTCGAGAAGGACGGCGTAGTCGAACGGGAGTGAGGTGAGAAGCATGGTCTTCTCCTTTCAGCCTTGGACGTAGCCCTGCATCCGGTTGCGGCTCTTCTTGGACTGGCGCTGCTCGAGCGATCGCGCGATCGTCCGCACGAGCCACGCGTTCGTCGAGATTCCCTCGCGATCGGCGGCGGCCTCGATTCCCGCCTTCAGCGACTCCGGCAGGCGAAGCGTGATCCGCCCGGACGACTCCTCACCGAAGCCGACGGGCTCGGTGCTCGCTGCCTCGTCCGCGACGACGACGAGCTCCGGGTCGCGGCCGGCGAGGCGGACCTCGACCCGAGCGGCCTCGATCTGACCCGTGATCTCCAGGGCGGCCTCGCCGAGGAGGTCGAGCAGGTGGAGGTGGAGCGTCGCTGCAAGCGCCTCGCCCATGCGACGCGCGGCTTCCGCCGCCTCCTCGTCGCCGAGCGCAGCGGTCGCTGCGAGCTCGTGTTGGATGGCCTGGATGTGACTGTCGAGCTGCACTGTGACATCATTTTGACATCACTAATGAGGTCTGTCAAGCGTCAGTTTCGACATCGCGACGGCACTGCGCCGCAAACGCCGTCGTCGAGCCAAAAAGAACGCTACGCGTGTGCGAGCTTAGAGCTGCCAGGCGTCGCCACGGATGATCGGCGTCGCCGCGCCGTCCGCGTCGAGGCCGTCCACGTCGACGTCCTCGCCTCCGACCATGAAGTCGGTGTGGATCGCAGAGACGTTCAGCCCGGCCCCGAGCAGCTCGTCTGGCGGTACAGCACGATCGAGCGTGTCCGGGAGCCCCGCTCCGAAGGCGATGTGGCACGTTGCGTTCTCGTCGAAGAGCGTGTCGCTGAACACGAGGCCCGTCCGCTTCACGGGCGACGAGCCGTCGACGAGCGCGAGCTCGCCAAGGTACGGCGCCTGCTCGTCCGTCTCGAGCTGTGCACGGATGACCTCCGCCCCGTTCTCGGCGTCGACCTCGACGATCTTGCCGTCCTCGAGGCGGAACTCGAGCCCCGTGACCTTGGTCCCGGACGCCACGAGCGGATACGTGGAACGAACGTTGCCGTCGGCGCGACGCCAGTCCGGGCTCGTGAACACCTCCTCCGTCGGGAGGTTCGGTACGTGCGAGATCCCGGCCGCGGTCTCGAACGTCGCGCACCGCCACTTCGAACCGGGGATGAGGCCGACGATGAGGTCGGTCCCGGGGCCGCGATAGCGGATCGCGTCGAACGCACGCTCGTTCAGCGCGTCTGCCCGCGCCTGCAACATCGTGGTATGGGCACGCCAGGCCGTCACGGGGTCGGGGTCGTCCAGCCGGGTCGAGACGGCGACCGCGTCCCACAGACGGTCCATGTCCGGCTCGCCGAAGACCTCCGTCGCCCAGCCCGTGTTCGGCGCGGCCACGATCGTCCAGTTGATGTGCCTTCCCTGGATGTGCTCGAGAAATGCGGCCCGGATGTCACGCGGATCCGAGCGGCCGACGAGTGCCGGGTCGAGGTCGCCGAGGAGCGTCGGTGAGGGATTCCCCGTCAACGAGATGAGGGCCGGGTTCTCCGTCGACCAGCGTTTGATCCAGTCGAGGAGGTACGGCGCCGACCAGCCGATCTCGGACTCGGGCCCGAGCTCGATGGCCGCCCGCCGGAGATGAAGGTCGCTGTAGAGCACGATGACGTGGTGGGCACCGGCCTTGTAGGCCTCGCGCGCCACCTCACGTGCGACGTCGACGTGCTCGACCAGGCACGTGACCACGACGTCCTGCCCGGGCTGGACGTTCGCGCCGACACGCACGGCCAGCTCGGCGTACCTACGCAGGCGCTCGGCCGGCGTCACGCGCTCGGAGACGGAAACGGTCAGTCGCCCCAGTCGAAGTCCCGCGGACGTCCGGTCCACAGAGCTTCGTCGAGGGCCGCGCCCTCGACGCCCTCGACGTCCTCGACGGTCTCCTCACCGGGCCACGGCAGCGTGTCGGAGCTCAGCTCCGCCGCGGGCTCGCCTTCCAGCGTCTCCTCGATTCGAGCCTGCTCCTCGCTCTTGAACAGCGGGT